>NZ_AYWR01000014.1:0-148961 GCF_000502935.1 Mesorhizobium sp. LNHC221B00
CTCATGGCGGCACCGCGCGCCCCGCTTGCCCGCCGCTTCGGCGGCTCGCTGCTTCTGCGCCTCGACCAGGCGCTTGGCCGCCTCGACGAAGCGGTCTCGCCGCGCCTTCCCGTCGCGCCGCTTTCGGTCGAGCGCCACCTCGCCGAGCCCGTCACCCTGACCGAGGAGATCGAGCGGCTGGTGGGCATGCTGGCGACGACCTTGAAGGCCGATCTCGAGCGCCGCGGCGAGGGTGCCCGGACGCTGGCACTGCTGCTCTTTCGCGTCGACGGCGCCGTCAGCCGCATTGCGCTCGGCACCTCGCGGCCGATGCGCGATCCCCGGCTGATCCAGAAACTCTTCCATGAAAGGCTGGCCGCGCTCGAACAGCATATCGATGCCGGCTATGGTTTCGACCTGGTGCGGCTTTCCGTGCTGGCGGCCGCCACCTTCGACATGCAACAGGCCGATCTGATCGGCGAGGTGAACGACGACGGCGCCGACATCGCGCTGTTTGCCGACCGCATCCGCGCCCGGCTCGGCGAGGGTGCTGTCCTGCAGCCGGTAGCCGTCGAAAGCCATCTGCCGGAACGCGCTGTCGCGACCATCCCCTTCACCGAGGCCCCGCGCCGAACCACGCCGCCAAGGAAACCGGACCGGTTGCAGGCGCCGATGACCATCTTCCCGCCGGAGCGGCCGATCCGGCTGTTCCGCGCGCCCGAGCCGATCGAGGTGCCGGCCACCGAAATGCCCGAGGGACCGCCGCTGAATTTCCGCTGGCGGCGCGCGCTCTACCGGGTCACGCGTGCCGAGGGGCCCGAACGCATCGCCGCCGAATGGTGGCGCGAGGCGCCAAGCGACGCCGCGGCATCGACACGCGACTATTTCCGCATCGAGGATGCCGACGGCCGCCGCTACTGGCTCTACCGGCAAGGGCTTTACGGCGGCGCCTCGCAGATCCCGCCGCGCTGGTTCATGCACGGGATCTTCGCATGAACGCGCTGACCGTCATCCCCTATGCCGAGTTCGGCATCCAGTCGAATTTCTCCTTCCTGCGCGGCGCTTCCAAGCCGGAAGAGCTGGTGGTCGCGGCCAAGCTGCTGGGCTTCTCCGCGATCGGGCTTGCCGACCGCAACACGGTGGCGGGCGTGGTGCGTGCCTGGCAGCAGGCCAAGGTCGAGAAGCTTTCCTATCATCCCGGCTGCCGGCTGGTTTTTGGCGACGGCACACCGGACATCCTTGCCTATCCCAGGGACCGCGCGGGCTGGGGGCATCTTTGCCGCATGCTGACGCAAGCCAACCTGCGTGACGAAACCGAAAAAGGCGCAACGTTGCTTCAGCGCGGCGACCTGCTCGAATGGGGAGACCTGATGTCGCTGGCGGTGCTGCCTGATCCGGTGGCGGGCGCTGAAAACAGTCTCGCCCTCATCCGCCAGTTCAAGGACCGTTTCGGTAAAGCCCTGCGACTGGGCGTCTCGCCCGATTATGCCGGCAATGACCGTTTCCGCATCGAGCAGGCAGCCGCGCTTGCAGAGAGTGCCGGCATCCCGCTGATGGCGACCAACGACGTTCTCTACCACACCGCCGAGCGGCGGCCGCTTCAGGACGTGCTGACCGCGATCCGCCTCAACACGCCGGTCGCCGAGGTTGGGCTGCAGCTCACCGCCAATGCCGAGCGCCATCTGAAGCCACCGATGGAGATGGCCCGCTTGTTCCGCCGGCATCCGCAGGCGCTGGCCGAGACCTTGCGGTTCGCGGAAGAGCTGACCTTCTCGCTGAGCGATCTCCAATACAACTACCCCGACGAGCCGACGGAATCCGGCCTCGGGCCGCAAGCCGAGCTGGAAAGGCTGGCGCGGGAGGGAGCCGCCAGGCGCTACCCGGCGGGAGTGCCTGCCTCCGTGATCAAGCGTATCGGGGAAGAACTCGCTCTCATCGAGCGCCTCAACTACGCCCGCTATTTCCTCACCGTCCACGACATCGTCAAATACGCCCGCAGCCAGGACATACTGTGCCAGGGCCGTGGTTCGGCCGCCAATTCGATCGTCTGCTTCTGCATCGGCATCACCGAAGTCGGGCCGGACAAGATCGATACGCTGTTCGAACGCTTCATTTCCGAGGAGAGGAACGAGCCGCCCGACATCGACGTCGATTTCGAGCATGAAAAGCGCGAGACCGTCATCCAGTACATCTACGAGAAATACAGCTCCAAGCGCACCGCGCTGGCCGCAGCCGTCATCAGCTATCGCGGCCGCTCGGCGCTGCGCGAAGTGTCGAAGGCGATGGGCCTGTCCGAGGATGTCAGGGCGTCTCTGTCCGGCTCGATCTGGGGCTGGTCGACCTCCGAGCTTGGCGAGAAGGAAGCCCGCGCTGGCGGCCTTGACCAGACCGACCCCGTATCGAGGCACGTGATGGAACGCGCCAACGAGATCATGGGCTTTCCCCGTCACCTCTCCCAGCATGTCGGCGGTTTCGTCATCACCCGGGACCGGCTCGATGAGATCGTGCCGATCGTCAAGACGGCGATGGACGAGCGCAAGATGGTCGAATGGGACAAGGACGATCTCGACGCGGTGAAGATCCTCAAGGTGGACATCCTGGCGCTCGGCATGCTGACCTGCCTGCAGCGCGCCTTCACCTTGCTTACGGAGCACTATCCGAAGGCGCGGGATCCGTATGGGCAGCCCTATGTGCTGGCCACGCTGCCGCCGGAGGACAGGCAGGTCTACAAAATGATCTGCCGCGCCGACACGATCGGCGTCTTCCAGATCGAATCGCGCGCCCAGATGTCGATGCTGCCCAGGCTCAGGCCACAAAATTTCTACGACCTCGTCATCGAGGTGGCGATCGTGCGGCCCGGCCCGATCCAGGGCGACATGGTCCACCCCTATCTGCGCCGCCGCCAAGGCAAGGAGGAGGCCGAGTATCCCAAGCCGGAGCTGAAAGAGATCCTCGGCAAGACGCTGGGCGTGCCGTTGTTCCAGGAACAGGCGATGAAGATCGCCATCGTCGCCGGCGGCTTCAGGCCGGGCGAGGCAGACGAATTGCGCCGCGCCATGGCCACCTTCAAACGCACCGGCACAATCGGCAATTACCGCCAGCGCATGATCGACGGCATGATGGGCAAGGGCTACACGAAAGACTTCGCCGAACGCTGCTTCAAGCAGATCGAGGGTTTTGGCGAATATGGCTTTCCCGAAAGCCACGCCGCCTCCTTCGCCTTGCTCGTCTATGCCTCTTGCTGGTTCAAGACCTTCTATCCGGATGTGTTCTGCGCCGCGATCCTGAATTCGCAGCCGATGGGCTTCTACCAGCCGGCCCAGCTTGTCCGCGACGCACGCGACCATGGCGTCGATATCCGCGAGGTCGACGTCAATTTCTCCGTCTGGGACTGCACCCTTGAGGAAACGCCTTTCGACCCGGCCCGTATCCTGCCGCGCCATGCCGAAATGCGCGGTGTCATCGAGACGGCCCATGCCGTGCGGCTTGGCTTCAGGCAGATCAAGGGACTGTCCAAGGAACGCATGGAGCAGTTCGTCACAAGGCGTGGCGACGGTTACTTGTCCGTCCGTGACGTCTGGCTGCGCTCCGGCCTCGATGTCGACGAGATCGAGCGGCTGGCGCAGGCCGATGCCTTCCGCTCGCTCGGCCTCGACCGACGCGACGCGCTGTGGGCGGTGCGCGCGCTGGACGGCAAGAGTGCCGCCGAGAAGCTGCCGCTGTTCGACCAGCCGGCCCTGCGCCTGCGCGAACTGGAACCCGAGACCAAGCTGCCGAAAATGCCGCTCGGCGAGCATGTCATCCACGACTACCGCTCGCTCGGCCTGTCGCTGAAGGCACATCCGGTGGCCTTCCTGCGCGAACGGCTCGACCGCGCCGGCATCACGCCCAATGCCAACCTTTCTTCCGTGCGCGACGGCAGGCGGGTCTCCGTCGCCGGCCTCGTGCTGGTGCGCCAGCGCCCCGGCAAGGGCAATGCGATCTTCCTGACGCTGGAGGACGACAAGGCCGTCGCCAACGTCATCTTCTGGGAGAGAACCTTTACCCGCTTCCGCCCCATCGTCATGGGCGCGCGGTTCGTGAAGGTCAGCGGGAAATTGCAGTCGGAATCCGGTGTCGTCCACATCGTCGCCGAGAAGATCGAGGACCTGACACCCTGGCTGACCGTGCTGCTGGAGAAGGTCAGCCAAGCGGGAGCGCCGGACGCTGCTTCTCAGGGGCACGTCTCCAGGGATGGTGCGGATCGCGATGGCCGCCCCGCGCTGCGCAACGCGCCGATCAATCAGGATCTCGCGGCGTTATCCGGAGAAGCGGAACAGGTCATGCCCAAGGGGCGCAATTTTCAGTAGCGGCTCCACAGTGCCGGCCATCCGAAAAGCGCCGCGACCCCCCGCGCACCTCTCCCCCACTTGGGCAGGGCACAAGGGTTGGCGAGTTTGCGCCTTTCCTCTCCCCCGTCGATCGGGGGAGAGGTGTCGAGCGAAGCTCGACGGAGTGGGGGTCGACCTTTCGTTGAAGCAATGTTTCCGACTGATCGCTGCTTGCCTTGCTCGCCAGGGTGTTCCTGCCTTGCGGCGACCGCGCGTTTGGCGAATGCCTTCCCCCACTCCGTCGCTGCTGCGCAGCGCCACCTCTCCCCCCTCCGGAGGGAGAGGAAGGGTGCCAAGGTTGGCGAACAGGGGGAGATCGGCAGCTCCTGCAACGCTGGAGATTGGCGAAAGCCGCTGAGCGCATAATCTCCCTCCTTGTGGGGGAGATGTCCGGCAGGACAGAGGGGGGGCGCTGTCCCGCTAGCCTCTGGCAATCTTCTCGTCGCATATGTTCGAATTTACGACGGCCCACCCAATTTCGGCGGCGACAGCACATCCTCCGCCGAAATCGTCCGCGCCTCGGAAGGCAGCATGATCGGGATGCCGTCGCGCACCGGATAGGCGAGCTTGGCGACCCGCGAGATCAGCTCGCCCCGCTCCGGATCCCAGGCCAGCGGTCCCTTGGTCAGCGGGCAGGCCAGGAGTTCCAGCAGCTTGGGGTCGACAGTGGTCTTCCTTCCGTCACGCCCATCCGCCATCGCGCTCTCCTCCAGCTTCACGCAGAAGATGTGTTGAGATCCGGGTCAGGCCGAGTCGAAAATGGAGGCTTGCGAGAACCGGAGCGGAGCGTACTTTCGTACGTGAGCACCGGAGCGCAGCAAACCGCCATTTGCGGCCGGCATCACCCGGATATTGACGCATCTTACTGCAAGCTCGAGCCAAAATCCTCGTTCTCGCGCGCCAGCGCCATCTCCGTGATGGCGATCAGCGTTTCGGCCCGCGTCTTCAGGTCCGCCGCTTCGAGCAGCGCCTGCTTTTCGGCCGGTCCGTAGGGCGCCATCATCGAAAGCGCGTTGACCAGCATGGCGTTCTCGGCGCGGCTGACGCTTTCCCAGTCGGCCTCCAGGTCGTTGGCCTGCAGATAGGCGCGAAATGCTCTCAAAAGCGCGGGCCGGTCGATCTCGTCCGCCGCCTGGTCCTCATCGAGGTCGGCGAGGAAGGGCGCCGGCTTTGCCTGGCGAAACGGCGTCTTGACCGTCAGTTCGTGGGCGATGCGGAACCGGCACACGCCTTGCAGCGAAATCAGGTAGCGGCCGTCGCCGGTCTCGGAAAAGGCGATGATGCGCCCGGCGCAGCCGACATTGCAGAGCTCCGGCTCGCCATCGTCGCGCAGCGCGCCGTCGAGGCGGGGCTGGATAACGCCGATGAGCCGCGAACCGGCAACCGCCTCGTCCACCATCTGCAGGTAGCGCGGCTCGAAGATATTGAGCGGCATGCGGCCGCCCGGCAGCAGAAGCGCCCCCTCAAGCGGAAAGATCGGGATCGCTGACGGCAAATCCTTGGCGAGCCGGTAATGCGCGTTTCCCGCTTGCACCTCGTTCCTCCGATCGCTTCCACAAGGAAGCGCGTCAACTCTGCCTGGTTCCAGCCTGCAAGTTCCAGCCTGACCTATCTGGCGCTTTGGCCTGATCTCGCAAGCCTGTGCGACAAAACAGCCGATAACCGGCTCAGGAAAACAGCAGCGACGACAATTTGCGCCTCGCGGCCAGCGTCGCCTCGTCGGTCATGCCCCAGGCCTCGAAGAACTGCAGCAATTGCGTCTTGGCGCCGTCTTCGTTCCACGCGCGGTCGGCCTTGATGATGGCGAGCAGATTGTCGGCCGCTGCC
Organism: Mesorhizobium sp. LNHC221B00; assembly: GCF_000502935.1. Taxonomy (NCBI): domain Bacteria; kingdom Pseudomonadati; phylum Pseudomonadota; class Alphaproteobacteria; order Hyphomicrobiales; family Phyllobacteriaceae; genus Mesorhizobium; species Mesorhizobium sp. LNHC221B00. The sequence continues at coordinate 6,177 of NZ_AYWR01000014.1, forward strand.
GTGCGCTCGCCCCTCGCGTTCTGGATCATGGCCAGATCGAAACGCGCCTGATGGTCGTTGGGATTGTCGGCCAGCCGGCGCTCGAACTCGGCCGGATTGCCAAGCGAAGCGGCTTGCGCCGCCATCGCGATCTTGGCGCGCACGGCGGCAAGCGCCGGCGCATCCTTCTTGGCCTCCGGTGCCGTCGCCAGCAACGCTTCGGCGCCGTCCGTGTCGCCGGCCTCGAACAGCAACTCGCCCAGCCCGGCGATCGCCTCGATCGTATCCGGCGCCTGCGCCAGCACGGCGTCATAGATGTCGGCGGCGGTCTGCATCTCGCCGGCGTCGCGCGCCTCGGTCGCCGCCGCCAGCGCCTCGGCCACGGCCTGCGCGCCATTGCCCTTGCCGCCGACCTTGGTGATGAATTCGGCGATCTGGCTCTCGGGGATGGCGCCCATGAAGCCGTCGACCGGCTGGCCATCCTTGAAGGCGATGACCGCCGGAATGGACTGGATGCCGAGCTGGCCGGCGATCGAGGGATGATCGTCGATGTTCATCTTGACCAGCTTGACCCTGCCGCCGGCGGCCCTGACCGCCTTTTCCAGCTGCGGGGTGAGCTGCTTGCAAGGCCCGCACCACGGCGCCCAGAAATCGACCAGCACCGGCTGGCGGCGCGATTCCTGGATGACGTCGGCGGCGAAGGCGGCGGTCGTGGTGTCCTTGATGACATCCCCAGCAGCAACAGGTCCGGCGGGCGCATCGCCAAGCGCGACTTTCGCGCGCGCGGGCTCGGTTCCGCCATACTGGACCGAGGTCGAATACTGGCCGCCATTGCTGCCGAATGACCCGCCAAACGGATTGTTGTCGCTCATCTCGTCACCCTTTCGGTTGCGCCGCCGGCCCGCGGGTCGGCGCAAAGTCTTCATTGGAAGTCGGTTTCGCCATCCATGTGGCGATCACGCCGAGACTTTCAAGATAGCAGCATCATGCCCGGTTGCCTCGACGAATCTGATCAGGTCGGCCGCCGCGATCGATGTCGTCGCCTCATTGGTCAGCGGATGCGCGTTGATGACGGCATGCTCCATCAAATCCTTGTCGAGCACCAGCTTGACCCGGTGCTGCCTGTCGTTGATGACGCCAAAGACGGTAACCGCGCCCGGCGCGACGCCGAGAAGCTCCATCAGCATCTCCGGTTTGCCGAACGAAACCCGGCCGGCGGCGCCGATCAGTTGGTGGATCTGCTTGAGATCGACGACGGCGTCCTCGCCGACGGTGACCAGGAAGAAATTGTCTTTCTTGTCCTTCAGGAACAGGTTTTTGGTGTGCCCGCCGGCGATTTCGCCGCGCAGCGCCTGCGAATCGGCGACCGTGTAGAGCGGCGGATGGCGTATCGTTGAAACAGCGATCCCGAGTTCGGCCAGGAATGCAAAAAGTTCGGCTTCGGTTTTCGGCATCGATCTTCTTCTTCGTCCGTTTGCTTGCCTTGCCGTTTACGGCCAATGAGGCGGCAGACACAAGACCATCGCGCAAGGCGACGGTGAAATCCGCCCGGCGCCGGCGGTTTGCCCGCATCACCCCGGAGCTTGTAAAAAGGCTCGCGATTCCCTGTTGCAATCGCCGCGCTCTTCAGCCATATAGGCCCGGCTTGCGGCCAAGACGCCGTGTGAGCGGGTGTAGCTCAGGGGTAGAGCACAACCTTGCCAAGGTTGGGGTCGAGCGTTCGAATCGCTTCACCCGCTCCAATTTCCTTAAAGGGGATCAAGCATCTACGAAAAAGGCCGGGCTGTTGTCCGGCCTTTTCGTTTACCGGAAACCGGAAAAGCGGAGCCTTTGGGCGGACCAAAGCCAGGGTGACCAGCAGCGGCCGGCATTTGCACGGATCAGCTCAAAATGTCACGCGAGCCACGATCTTCGCCGGCTTTGCCTGGGGAATTGCGGGCGCGATCGTCTCTGGAACCTGGAAAGCCCTCAAATTCCGTGCCTTGCTGGTCGATCCCGGTATGGCTGCCTCCGCGGCGGCGACGTCCTTCGCGCTGACCTGCAGGGACTTGCAAGCGCCTTTCTCATCCCAAAGGTTCCTGGCAATCACGCTTCCGACGGCAGCCGTTATGGCGTTTGGCGCCACGTCGTTGGGGGCAACTTGTCGAGCCTTGATCAGCGCCTTGATCGCTTCGCCGAGAATCGCGGCCGAATCGTCGAATTCTACGTCGCGAACCTGGTCGAACCGCTTCTCGCTGCTGCCGTCCACTATGCAATGGTGGGCGATAAAGACCCAATCATGGATCATGTAGGCCGGCGCGTAGCCCCACGGCGACAGCCCCTTGAAGACCTGCGCGATTTTCGGGATCGAACCGCCATCCGTGTACATGAGACCCGGCTGGATCGTGCTGCCCGGAGCAGACGGATCCGATCGATGGAAGATCAATGGATCTCGTGGGTCGGGCACGAACAGGAAGTTTCCGTCGCCCGAACTGTTGCCCTCACCGACCCACATGACGAAAAGGCTTCCCGACAGCTGACCCGTGCTGAGTTTCTGATAGTCGATTGAACCGCACCCCGCCGCCATGGCGACGACCAGTCCCAACAAGCCCATGGCTGTCTTTTTCAGGGCACCGGCTTTGTCGATCCTCATGAAATCTCCCCCCTGCGCAAGTTTGACATGGAATGCCATTCTTGTCTCGGTCGAGCTTTCCACGACGCCGCCATGCGGCTGCTCCGCTCAGGGATGATGAAGTTCGGGCAACCGGCTTGATTGTCCGCACCCGCAATGCTCCGTTGCCGCTTCAAGCTTGCGGAGAAAGAACATGACCGGCTTTGTCGATCGCCAGCGCGCCACGCATTTGATGCAACGGGCCGGCATCGCGGCGCTGGTGCTCTCAGCGCCCGAGGCGTTCCATTATGCGACTGGCGCGTGGATCGGCCCGGCGGGCCTGTTCCGGCGTGCCGGCGGCGGCTTCGTCGTCATCCCGGCCCGGCAGGACCTGCCGATCGGCGTCGTGGTCGCCGACTTCAACGCGGCGCAGCTGCGGACCGCCGCGCCCGAGGCGGTGGTCCGCTCGCACCCGATCTGGATCGAATCCGCACCGGTCGGGACAGGATCTCATGGCCTCCCGCTGGCCGCGCGCATCGAGGCGGGCCTCGCCTCGCTCGGCCGCGGCCCGGATTTCTGCCGTCCCGCCACCTTCGACCTCGCCGGCTCGGTGCGCCAGCTGCAGGCCTTGCTCGCCGAATTCGGACTGGAGCGCGCGACGCTCGGCGTCGACCTCGACTTTATCCCCGCCGCCGATTTCGCCGCCTTCCAGGCGCTGCTGCCGGATTGTCTGATGGTCGACGGCTCGCCGGTGCTGGACAGGCTGCGGGCCGTCAAATCGCAGCGCGAGATCGATCTCCTGCAGCAAGGTATTTTTCTCTCGGAGGCCGGGCTGGAGCGGCTGCAGGTGGATGCGATGGCCGGCATGCGCCAGGCCGATCTCGTCGCGCTCTACCGGCAAGGCGTCGCCGACGCGGCGGCCGGGCTGTCCCATGCGGTGGCGACGGCGGAATATGTGACGCTGGGCGCCAGCGCCAAGGGCGCCGACGCCAAAGCCACCGCCGGCGATCCCTTGAAGTGCGACATGGTCTGTACTGTCGGGTTCTATGCCTCGGACATGTCGCGCAATTTTATCTTCGGGCCGCCTTCCGCCGACCAGGTGGAACTGCACGCCATCGCCGAGCGCGCCTTCGAGGACGGGCTGGCCGCGCTCGCGCCGGGAAACACGCTCACCCATGTGCACCGCGTGACCACCGAAAGCCTGGCGCGGCAAGGGCTGCGCTCCTATCGCCGCGGCCATTTCGGTCACAGCGTTGGTCAATCGGTCTTCTCCGAACAATGGCCGTTCATTGCCGCCGACAGCGATGTCGAGATCGAGGCCGGCATGGTGCTGGCCTTCGAAATCCCGCTCTATATAGACGGCCTCGCCAGCTTCAACCTGGAAGACCAGTTCCTGATCACGCCGGATGGGCCGAGGCCGATGAACCGGCTGCCGAGGCGGCTGGAGACGATTGGGTAGGCCGCCACTCTACGACGCCCCCCTCTGCCCTGCCGGGCATCTCCCCACGAGGGGGGAGATCGGCTGCCGTGACCGCTTTCGGCAATTTTCAACATTGCAAGAAGACGAGCCGGCGCCGAAACGTCCAATCTCCCCCCTTGAGGGTAGGGCTATCGCATATGAGTAAAGAGGCTGAGCAGGTCTTGATCGGCCCATCGTGCTTTGAGTCGTTTGTGGCTGAGCGGGATTTTTTCGGGGTCGGCTCTGAGAACATTGAGGGTGAGGCGCCGAAGTATGGCATGGTTGGCGGCTGTGTTGTTCTTGCGGCCTCTGATGTGATCTTCGCCGAGCAGGACGTCGAGTTGCCAGTGCAGGTCATTCTCGATGCTCCAGTGACGGCGTACTGTGGCCAGCAGTTCGTGTGCCGGCATTTTGCGCGACAGCGCATAGCAGCGGACCTTGTGCGTGGTCTTGCCATCGACGGTGCGCCAGCTTTCGANTTGCCAGTGCAGGTCATTCTCGATGCTCCAGTGACGGCGTACTGTGGCCAGCAGTTCGTGTGCCGGCATTTTGCGCGACAGCGCATAGCAGCGGACCTTGTGTGTGGTCTTGCCCTCGACGGTGCGCCAGCTTTCGACACGGCCGATGGCGCAAAGGTCGACGAGTGCATTCTTGCCCGGCGTCTGCGCGAAGGGAATGACGAAGGCACGCCGCACCTCGTGACGGCCATGCGCGTCCTCCTCGGTCTGATGGAACTTGGTTGCTTTGCCCGCCGCCGCCTTGTCGAGGGCGGTGTTGGCTTCGGCCGCCAGCTTCGACTGGTTGCCTTTGATGGCGATCACGTAATGGCCACCGCCGTCGCGCACGGTCTTGGTCATGCGGCGATGGCAGTGCAAGGCGTCGGCGGTGACGGTCAAACCTTTGAGCGACAACAATTCGAGCGCCGCAATCGCGGCCTGCACCTCGCCGCCTTCCTGCGCCACGGTCTGGGCCAAGCTCATGAAGGTGTCGCAGCCAAAGACGGTCACCACCAGCGGCGGCATATGCGAGCGGCCCTTGGCATAGGCGCGCCTGAGGCTCTTGCCGTCGACGGCGACCTGGCCTTTCGGCGCATCGATGCGCGCCTGNAGAGGTCCCCTCAGAATCGATTTCCACACCTCGCACAAGAGTACGTTTGTACTCATGTGCGATTCCCCTGCCCTCGCGGGGGAGATGTCCGGCAGGACAGAGGGGGGTGCTGGCCCGCCGACATCTCACAACCCTCAATGCTTGATACGATCCCGCATCGCGTACCACAGCATGCCCAGCACATAGAGTGGCCCGCGCAGCGCGGTACCGCCGGGGAACGGCATCGGAGTCAGTGTCGAGAACAAATCGAGCCGTGATGCATCGCCGGTGATCGCTTCGGCCAAAAGCTTGCCCGACAACGTCGACAGGATGACGCCCTTGCCGGAATAGCCGTGCGCGAAATAGACCTCGCCATAATGCCCGACATGCGGCAGTCGCGATGTGGTCACCGACACCAGCCCGCCCCAGGCATGGTCGATGCGGCAGCCCTTGAGCTGCGGGAAGGTGGCTTCCATGTGCGGCCGCACGAAGCCGGCGATGTCGGCCGGTGGCGATGGTGTGTAGCGCTCGCCGCCGCCGAACAGCAGCCGGCCGTCCGCCGACATGCGGTAATAGTTGACGACGAAGCGCGTGTCGGACACCGCGACATTGGCCGGGATGACGTTGCGCGCGCCTGCCAATGGCTCGGTGGCGACGATGTAGTTTCCGACCGGCATGATGCGGCTGTTGACGCGCGGTTCCAGTCCATTGAGCAGCGCATCGCCCGCCAGCACGACATGCTTGGCCCGCACCGACCCCTTCGATGTCGAGACCCGGATCGAAGGTTCGCGCTCCAGCTTCACCGCCACCGAATTCTCATGGATGACGACGCCGGCGGCCACGGCTGCGCGGGCAAGGCCGAGCGTGTAGTTCAGCGGATGCATATGGCCGCCGAGCGGCTCGTACATCGCGCCGTGATAGGGTGTGTCGACCTTGGCCCTGGCCTCCGCCGCCGACAGGATCTCGACATCGCGGAACTTCATCGCGCTTTCGAGGCACTTGGCTTCTTCTTCCAGATCCCTGAGATCGGAGCCGTTGACCGCGCCGACCAGATGGCCGGTCAGCCTTAGATCGCAATCGATGGCATGGCGCTCGATGATGTCGAGCACCAGGCCCCGCGCCTCGAAGGCGAGGTCGAACAGCACTTTCGCCCGTTCGGGGCCATAGAGCTTGACTAGGCCTTTTGCGCCTTTGCGCAGGCCGGGGATCATCTGGCCGCCATTGCGGCCAGATGCGCCCCAGCCGATCTTGCCGCCTTCGAGCAGCACCACCTTCAGGCCGCGCTCGGCGGCGTGAAGGGCCGCCGACAGGCCCGTGCAGCCGCCGCCGACGACCACCAGATCGGCTTCGACATCGCCGACCAGAGCCGGATGGTCCGGCGCCGGGTTGGCGGTGGCGACATAATAGGATTGGCCGATATCGAGGCCGGAATTGAAACCCGTTGAAGATGCCATGATCACACCTTGAGCAGCAGGTGGTCGCGTTCCCAGCTCGTCACCACGCCCTGGAACAGGTCGAGCTCGACGCTCTTGACGCGCAGGTAGGTCTGGAAGAAATCCTCGCCGAGCAATTTCCGCACCGGCTCACAGGCCTCGAAACGATCCAGCGCCTCCTCCATGGTCTTCGGCAGGGTGCTTTTGATCTTGTAGGCATTGCCCGACGCCTCGACCGAGCGCGCGAGTTTCTGTTCGATGCCGAGATAGCCGGCAAGCAGCGAACCGGCGATCGCGAGATAGGGATTGGAATCGGCACCCGGCAAGCGGTTCTCCACCCGCCGCGCGGCGCGCCCGCCGGCCGGCACGCGTAGGCCGCAGGAGCGGTTGTCGTGCGACCACTCGATGTTGGCCGGCGCACTGTGGTTCGGCCTTATGCGGCGGAACGAATTCACGTTGGGCGCGAACAGCGGCATGATCTCCGGCACGTATCTCTGCAGGCCGCCGATGAAATGGCCGAACATCTCGGTATCGGCATCGTCATTGCCGGCAAACAGCGTGTTGCCGGCCTCGTCGATGACGGACATGTGCAGATGCATCGAGCTGCCCGCCTGCGCCGCGATCGGCTTGGCCATGAAGGTGGCGTGCATGCCGCATTGCTGCGCCGCCTGGCGCGTCAGCCGCTTGAACAAAAGCACCTTGTCGGCCAGCGGCAGTGCGTCGCCATGCAGGAAGTTGATCTCCAGCTGTGCCGTGCCCGATTCATGGATCAGCGTGTCGAGCGGCAGGCCGGCGGCCGCCGCATAATCGTAGATGCGGCGGATCACCGGCTCGAACTCTTCGAGCGCGGCCATGTCATAGGGATGCTGCACGCCCTCCGCGCGGCCATTGCCGCCGATCGGGGCGGTCAGCGGCTTGTCCGGATCGGGGTTGGGCGCGGTGAGATAGAATTCAAGCTCCGGCGCCACCACCGCGCGCCAGCCGCGCTGGCGGTAGAGGTCGAGCACGGCGCGCAGCACATGGCGTGGCGAGGCCATCCATGGCCTGCCGTCCATGTGGAAGGCATCGGCGAAAACATAGGCCTTTCCCGCGGCGGCGCCGGGCGCCAGGCTGAGCGTCGAGACGTCGGGCACCATGCGCATGTCCGGGTCCGAATAGGCAAAACCTTCGTCGATCGAGCCGGAATAGCGGCCGTCGATGCTGACCAGAAAGGCGCTGCTCGGCAGATAGAGAGCGCGGTCTTCCAACGCCTTGAGGAACTTCGCAGTCGGCAGGGCCTTGCCGCGCAGCACGCCGTTCATGTCGGGCACCAGGCATTCAACCTCATTGATGCGGTGCTGGGCCAGCCAGGCCTTCGGATCGTAGGTCGCGGTATTCGTGTTCTTGTCAGGCATTTCGTTCATGTCCGTATCAGGGAGAGTATGGCTTGCGCGGCCACGTCCGTTCCGGGTTTCAGCGCCATCTGGGCTGCATTTCCCTTCAGGCGGGCGCGCATGGCGTCGTCGGCCAGCAGGCCGAGAATGGCTTTCTCCAATACTCCTTCGGTCCAGCCGTCACGGCCGATATGGTCGCCGGTGCCGGTCTCCTCGGCGCGGCGCGCATTGTCGTGTCCGTCCCAGCAATAGGGCATGATCAGCGACGGCACGCCGAAGCGCAGCGCTTCGCAAAAGCTGTTGTTGCCGCCGTGGTGGATGAACAGGTCGGACTTCGCCACCACCGAGGGCTGCGGAAACCAGGCGTCGAGATAGACATTATCCGGCACCGCGCGGTAGGCGTCGCGCAACCCGCCGACATTGACGATGAAGCGCGCCGGCAGCCTGTCGAAGACGGCCAGCATCCGCTCGATCAGCCCGACATCCATGGCGCCGAGGCTGCCAAAGCTGACATAGACCAGCGGCCCGCCATTGCGCGGGAATACCGGCACCTCGAACGGCCCTTCCGACCGCACGCAACCTTCGAGATAGACGAAGCGCTCCGGATCGAGCGGCGCGGCGCGCTCGCGGCGCACGATTGCCGGTGTCAGCAGCAGATTGAGGTCGGGCGACGTCTCCAGGAACAGGCCTTTCGGCAGCGGCGCCAGGCCGGCATCCACGCGAAAACGGTTGAACCGATCATGCGCCGGCGCCGAGGCGGCGAGATAGCGAGCCTCGAACGCCGCGCGTTGCGGGTCATCGGCATCCATTCCCGAAAGGTAGGGCGGCACTTCGGCGTCCGGCAGTTCCGTCTCGGCGCAGGAGACGACACGCACCCATGGACAACCGGCGGCGGCGATGGCCGGGAACATGATGACATTGTCGAGCACGATCACGTCCGGCTTCAGCCGCCCCAGCAGTTGGCGCAAAGGCGCCTCGGCGTTGACAGCGGTGTCGACGATCGCCTGCCATGTCGGCGCGACATAGGTTTCGAGCTGGTCGATCGGGCTCAGCCGGAAATGCGGCAGGTGCCGGCGCACGAAAGCCTGCCAGTAGCTCTGGCGCTCGCTGTCGCTCAGCGGCTCGTCCGTCGGTAGCTGGTATTCCTGGAAACCATAGTCGGCAAAGACGCCGGAAAAACCGGCATGGCAGATGAAGACGGGCCGGGCACCCTTGGCGCGCAACGCCTGCGCGATGCCGACGCAATTCAATGCCGCGCCGAAGCTTGCTTCGGGAAACAGCGCGATGGTCGGGCTGGCTTTGCGCGTCAATTAATCCTCGTCATTACGGCCGGCTGATCATGCCGAACAGCGCGGGCGCCCCGCGGCTGGCCGCTTGCGGTCGCTGGTTGCGGGAAAGCCGCAGGTGAATGCGAAGCAGATCGGCAGCCACCTCATACTGCCGGCTTTCGAGATGGTCGAGTATGTTCAAATGTTCCAGCAACGATTGCCGCAGCCTGAACACGTTGACGCCGGCATAGATGCCGGGCAGCCGGCGCAGCCTGAGATGATCAGCCAGTGCATCGGCGACGAAGCGGTTGGCGCTGCCCTCGGCGATCATGCCATGGAAATCGATGTCCAGCCGCTGGAACTCGCGCGTATCGAACGTGGCATCCGGCAGCGCCGACAGCGCGTCCATGCCCTGGCGTAACGCCGCCGCCCGCGCGCCATCCAGCCGGAAGCCGGGTGTCAGGATCGCCGCGGGCTCCAGCAGCAAGCGGAACTCGTAGCTTTCGCCTTGCGCCTCCGGATCATCAGGCGTGCGGCGGAAAAGCCAGGACTGGCCCGGCGCACGATCGAGCAGATTCTCTTCCGTCAGTCTGTTAAGTGATTTTAGTACCGTTTTACGCTGAGCACTGTACCGTCGCATCAGACCGGCGACGGTTACCGTCTGGTCCAGCCTGCGCGCTGACCGGTCGCGCAGGATCGCTTCGGCGAGTTCGTCTTCCTCGGTAATGGGCAGTTCGGCCGATATGGCCGGCTGCGCGGCGAGGTCTACGGCCAGATGATAGCCTGTATCCGCCTCCCAGCGCACGACACCCCGCTCCGCGAGCAGGCTGAGCGCCGCCCTTACCGGCGTGCGCGAGACATTGCACAGCGAGGCGATCTGCTGCTCGGGCAGGCGGGCGCCCGGCCCAAAGCCGCGCTGGCGCGCCACATCCAGGATGCGCTGCGCCAGGTCGAGATGGTTGGTGCGAGGTCGTCGGGCTGCGGCTTGCATGACAGTTCTCGGTGGGCGGACGTGACTTGCATGATTTGACCGATCGGCTTCCCGGACGCAATCGGCTGGATTGCTCGGTCGCGCAGATTCCTCGGTCACTCGTCAAATTATGGATTGACGTACTTTTTTCTGCAATAGTACGGTGCGGACAATCGGCAGGAAAAGACCGAGGGAACAGGATCGGAGCCGCGAGACAGATCGCGCCGGGTCCAGCACAGAATTCGACGATCAACCCGAATGGGAGTCTGCCATGACCGCTACCAGCCCGCGGCGCCGTGCGCTCAAGGTCTCTTCAATCGCTCTCGGCCTCGCCATGGCGCTGTCGGCGCCGGCTGTCGCCGCCGACCTCGTCATTTCCAACTGGGACGGCTACATGGCGCCCGATGCCATGGCCGCCTTCAAGGCCGCGACCGGCGTTTCCGGCGAAGTGGTGGTGCACGCCACCAATGAAGAAATCATGGGCAAGCTCATCGCCGCCGGCGGCAAGGGCTATGACGTGGTCTTCGTCTCCTCGCCCTTTGCCGAGGTGCTGAACAAGCTTGGCCTGACCGAGCCGATGGACCACGCCAAGATCCCGAACCTCGCGAACCTCTACCCGGAAGCGACCAAGCTGCCGCACGATGTCGGCAACACTTTCTCCGTGCCTTACACCTGGGGCACGACGGGCCTTTGCTACCGCTCCGACCTGGTGAAGACCGCGCCCACGAGCTGGAGCGACCTGTTGGCGCCCTCCGATGCGTTGAAGGGCAAGACCACCATGCTGGCGACCGATCGCTGGCTGCTCGCCGCCGGCCAGCTCGACAAGGGGTTTTCCGTCAATGAGACCGACCCGGCCAAGATGGCCGAGGTCAAGGACCTCCTGATCTCGGCCAAGAAGACCCTGCTCGCCTATGACGACACCACCTTCTATTCCAAGCTGGTCTCGGGCGAGGCGCTGATGGTGCAGGCCTGGGACGGCTGGTGCAACTACGGCATCGCCGACAAGCCCGAGATCAAATACGTCATTCCCAAGGAGGGTTCGGACCTCTGGGTCGACACGATGGTGGTGATGAAGGCTTCCGCCAACAAGGACGCCGCCTTCCAGTTCATCAACTTCATGCTCGATGCCAAGAACCACGCCTGGGCGGCGCAGAACATCGACTACAAGGTGCCGAACAAGCCGGCGATGGAGAGCCTGCCGGCCGACTTCCTGGCCAAATTCCCCAACATGGCGATGCCGGTGGCCGACCTCGTCAAGTTCGAGCAGCTGCGTGACGTCGGCGAAGCCCAGCGCGACTATTCCAAGATCGTCAGCGAGATCAAGGCCGCGCAGTAGGCGGCCGACATTTCGGTTACTGGAATCAAGCTTGCGTTCCGTGGCGCCCCCCTCTGGCCTGCCGGCCATCTCCCCCTCAAGGGGGGAGATCAGCAGTTCTGATGTTCCGCTCGCCCTTAAGCATTGGAGATTGACGAAGGCGATGCCACAGCCAATCTCCCCCCTTGAGGGGGAGATGCCCGGCAGGGCAGAGGGGGGCGTTTCGTGAAACACCTCCCCTCCCGCTCCGCCCTCCTGATGACGCCGGCGCTGGTCTGGTTGACCGCGCTGATGGTGATTCCCTGCGCGCTGGTGCTGGCGCTCGCCTTCTTCCGGCGCGGTATCTATGGCGGCATCGACTACACTTTCACGCTGGAGAATTTCGGGCTGGTCTTCGACCCGCTCTATGCCGGCATCTTCCTCAAATCGGCGCGCATCGCCGGGACCGCGACCCTCATCGCGGTGGTGATCGGCTATGCCGCCGCCTACGCGATCGCGGCCGCGCCGCGCCGGTGGCAGCCAGTGTTCCTGTTCTTCGCCGTGCTGCCGTTCTGGTCCAACTATCTGATCCGCACCTATGCCTGGATCGTCCTGCTCAACCGCGAAGGGCTGATCACGCAGCTCTTGCGCTGGTTCGGTTACACCGGCGAGCCGCCATCGATGCTCTATACCGAAGGCGCCGTCATCGCCGGCCTGGTCTACAATTATTTGCCCTTCGTGATCCTCGCCTGCTACGCGCCGCTGTCGCGCCTCAACCCGGAACTCGCCGAGGCCTCGCGCGATCTTGGCGCCTCGGCCATGACCACGTTTCGTCGTATCATCCTGCCGCTGACCGTGCCCGGCATCGCCGCCGGCGCGGTCTTCGTCTTCGTGCTGTCGATCGGCAATTTCGTCACCCCGGCTCTGCTCGGCGGTGGCCGCTTCCAGATGATCGGCAACCTCGTCTACGACCAGTTCCTCACCGCCAATGACTGGCCCTTCGGCGCGGCGTTGGCCATGGCGCTGATCGCCATCATGCTTCTCGTGCTGATGGCACAGGCGCTCGCCGCCGACCGCGCCTCGGGGCGTGCGGCTGAGGCGAAAGGCAATTCCGATGGCTGAGCGCGGCGCAATCCTTGCCTTCTCCCCGTTCACGGGGAGAAGGTGCCCCGAAGGGGCGGATGAGGGGCGGCGCCAGTCTTTGCCATGCTCAGCGCTGCCCCTCATCTGCCTGCCGGCATCTTCTCCCCGTGAACNGCGGCGCCATGCCTTCGTAAGTTCGCGCTGCCCCTCATCTGCCTGCCGGCATCTTCTCCCCGTGAACGGGGAGAAGGACGCAGCTCGTTCACTCGACTCCAAGCAACCGGAGGTACGAGATGAATCAATCCTTTACCCGCACTCTCGGCATGCGGACGGTCCTCGTTCTCGTCTTCGCCTTCCTCTACATCCCGATCGCCGTCCTGGTAGCGCTGTCCTTCAACGAGGGCGGTCTGCCGACGGCATGGTCGGGCTTTTCGCTGAAATGGTATGTCTCGCTGTCCGGCAATTCCGCGATCCTGTCCGCCGCGCTCAACACGCTGATCGTGGCGCTGGTCTCGACAGCCATCGCCACCTTGCTCGGCACGCTGCTGGCGATCGGCGTCGAGATGCGCCGGCAATATGGCAAGGGGCTCGAAGCGCTGATCTTCGCACCGATGATCATCCCCGACATCGTGCTGGCGATCGCGCTGCTGTCGTTCTTTTCCATGCTCAACCTGACCATGGGCCTGCACACCATCATCCTCGCCCATGTCGTCTTCAACCTCGCCTTCGTCTGCTCCGTGGTACGGGCAAGACTGAAGAGTTTCGACTGGTCGATCGTCGAAGCCTCAGCCGACCTCGGCGCCTCCGCGCTCACCACCTTCCGGCGCGTGACCTTGCCGGTCATCCTGCCAGCGGTGGTCGCCGGAGCCCTGCTTGCCTTCACGCTGTCGGTCGACGAGTTCATCATCGCCTTCTTCACCGCCGGCGCCGGACGCGCCTCGACGACATTGCCAATGCAGATCTACGCCATGATTCGCTTCGGCATCACGCCGGAGATCAACGCGCTGGCCACCATCGTCATGGCGGTCTCGATCACCGCGCTCACCCTGTCGCAGCGGCTCAACCGTGGGATTATCGGCCAATGAGCGAACCGCGCACGCTGCTGGCCATCGATCATGTGTCGAAGAATTTTGGCCGCGTCACCGCCGTCGATGGCATCTCGCTCGATATCCGCGAGAACGAGTTCTTCGCGCTGCTCGGGCCCTCCGGGTGCGGCAAGACCACGCTGCTACGCATGCTGGCCGGCTTCGAGACGCCAAATGGCGGCCGTATCCTGCTCGACGGCCGCGACATTGCCCGCACCCCACCCAACAAGCGGCCGGTCAACCTGATGTTCCAGTCCTACGCGCTGTTCCCGCACATGAGTGTTCGGGCCAATGTGTCCTATGGCCTGGAGATGGAGCGTTTGCCGGCTGGAGAAATCCGCTCCCGGGTCGACGCCATTCTGGCAACCACCGAACTCGTCCCCTTCGCCGACCGCAAGCCGGAGCAATTGTCCGGCGGCCAGAAGCAGCGCGTCGCGCTCGCCCGTGCCCTGGTCAAGCGGCCAAGGCTGCTGCTGCTCGACGAGCCGCTCGGCGCGCTCGACAAGAAGCTGCGCGGCGCCATGCAATTGGAATTGAAGCGCCTGCAGCACGAGGTCGGCATCACTTTCGTCATCGTCACCCACGACCAGGAGGAATCGCTTGTCATGGCCGACCGCATGGCGGTGCTGAAGGACGGCAAGCTGCTGCAATGCGACACGCCGCATACGATCTACGAGCATCCGGCGGATCGCTTCGTCGCCGATTTCATCGGCGTGATGAATTTCGTGCCGGGCAAGGCCGCCGCCGACGGCGTGATGGCCGCGAATGGTTCGCGCATCGCCGGCAAACTTCCGGCAGCGCTTTCGACCGGTGCATCGGCGGTGGCCTCGGTGCGGCCCGAACGCATCCGACTGTTCCCGTCAGCAGACACCGCCAACCGCACCACCGGAACGGTCGAGGCGCTGGCCTATCAAGGGCTCGACTTGCAGCTGCATGTCCGCACGCCGCTGTCGTCCAAACCGTTCCTGGTGCGTGTCACCGCAGACGCCGCCGATCGCCGGCCGGTTTCGTCAGGCGACCAGGTCGAACTCGGCTGGGACGCCGCCGACGTCAGAATTTTTGCAGAATAACAGGAGAAGCCTGATGGCGCAGAAGACGATCGCGTTTTTTCCAGAAGCCGCCTACGGCCCGGCGCTCAATTCCGTCGGCATCGCGCAAGCCGTCGAGGCGCGCGGCCACAGAGCCGTGTTCCTGTCCGATCCCGGCTTCGTCGACGTCTACAAGGTCTACGGCTTCGAGGCGCATCCGGTGAACCTGTCCGAGCCGATGCCGCCAGAGCAGATGGCGAAATTCTGGGAGGATTTCATCAACGGCCACATCCCGAATTTCCGCAAATCGCCCTACGACCAGGTCGACAATTACGTCAAGGATTGCTGGACCGCGATCGTCGACAGCGCTAAATGGGCGCAGAAGGACCTGCCGCGCGTCCTGGCTGAGATCAAGCCTGATGTCATCTGCGTCGACAACGTCATCCTGTTCCCGGCGATCAAGCAGTACGGCAGGCCGTGGGTGCGGGTCATCTCCTGTTCGGAAAACGAGATCGAGGACGAGGACATCCCGCCCCATCTCTCAGGCTGCGGCGAGAACGACCATGCCGGACACCAGCGCTACCGCGATCATTTCAACGCAGTGATCAAGCCGATCCATGACGACTTCAACGCCTTCCTCACCGCCAACAACGAGGCGCCCTATCCGATCGGCCAGTTCTTCGAGGCCTCGCCCCATCTGAACCTGCTGCTTTATCCCGAGGCGGCCAAGTTCAGGCGCCGCCATCCGCTCGACCCGGTGAAATTCCAGTATCTCGAAGGCTGCGTGCGCCAGGAGAAGCCCTATACGGTGCCGACCTTCGCGAAGAACAATGACGGGCCGCTGCTCTACGTCTCCTTCGGCAGCCTCGGCGCCGGCGATGTCGAGCTGTTGAAGCGCATCATCGCGACGCTGGGCAACACACGCTACCGCGCGCTGGTCAATGTCGGCGGCTACAAGGACCAGTACACGGACGTGCCCGGCAACGTCATCGTCGACAGCTGGTTTCCGCAGCCCTCGGTCATCCCGCAGGTCGATGCCGTTATTCACCATGGCGGCAACAACTCGTTCACCGAGTGCCTCTATTTCGGCAGACCGGCGATCATCATGCCTTATGTCTGGGACGGCCACGACAACGCCACCCGCGTCGAGGAAACCGGCCACGGCTTCGGCATGCCGCGCTACGACTGGACCCATGCGGAGCTGGTCGCAAAGATCGAGGCTTGCCTGACCGATCCGGCCATGAAAGCGAAGCTGGCGAAAACATCCACGCAGATGCACGCGCAGAACGGGCCTGAGAAGGCGGCGGGGTTGCTGGAGGCGCTGCTGTGATCGAGATGATTGATATGCCGAGCCAAGGCGCCCCCCTCTGGCCTGCCGGCCATCTCCCCCTCAAGGGGGGAGATCGGCTGTCACCATTGGTTTCGCCAATCACGAAGGTCGTAAGGAATGCGCCGCCGCAGAAACTGCCAATCTCCCCCCTTGAGGGGGAGATGTCCGGCAGGACAGAGGGGGGCCTCGTAGAGCGGCAACGGATCGCGTTTGATTATGGAGCACAGCCATGACCTCCTCCGCCCCGCACCTCCACCAAGCCTCCACCCGGACCGACCTCGTCGACTGGGGCATTCAGTCGGATGCGCTGGCAGGCACTTCGCACTCCACCGGCAAACTCCTGCACAAGGGGCCCAACAACCAGCCGGAATCCGGCATCTGGGTGTGCACGCCTGGCCGCTGGCGGCTCTCGATCCCGCGCGACGAATTGTGCCATTTCGTCGCCGGCCACGCGACCTACCGCTCGGATGTCGGCGAAATGATAGAAGTCTCGGCCGGGACCGTGGTCATGTTCCCCGCCGGCTGGACGGGCGAATGCACGGTGCATGAGACCATGCGCAACGTCTACATGCTGGCGTGAAAGCATGATCCCGAACCGAAGGACCGCGACAGCGAAAAGTGGGAACCGGTTTTCGGACAAGATCATGCTCAAGCAAGAATCCGCTGCACAGGAGCAAGACATGCCGACACCGCATTGGCCGAAGGCCTCGACCGTGGAACTGGAGGATTGGGGCGCGGGCGCCAACACGCTCGCTGGCGCGCCGCGCGCGTCGGGCAGGATCCTGTCGCAAAACCCGGACGGATCGAGCGAATGCGGCTTGTGGTCCTGCACGCCGGGCACCCGCAAGGTGACCTTTGCGTCGGACGAGTTCTGCCACTTCCTGTCGGGGCACGGCAGCTATGTCCATGATAACGGAGAACAGATTCCGATCGAGGCCGGCACGCTGGTGTTCTTTCCCGCCGGCTGGGCCGGCATTTCCATCATCACCCAAACGTTGACCAAGGCTTTCATGTGCCGCTGAGCACTCTTTCGAGGACATCCCTATGACCACGCCAATCATGCAATCGCCGCTCGCCGTCACCGACCTCGTCGACTGGGGCGTCATCCCGACCATGATCGAGGGGCAATCCCACACCTCGGGCAAGCTGCTCTACAAAGGGCCGGAAGGCCGCTCCGAATGCGGTCTATGGGTCTGCACACCAGGCAAATGGCACTGCCATGTGACCCGCGACGAATTCTGCCACTTCCTCGAAGGAAGCTGCACCTATGTGCATGAATCCGGCGAGGTCATCGAGATCGAGCCGGACACGGCGGCCTTCTTCCCGCAGGACTGGAAGGGCGTCTGCACCGTCCATGAGACGATCAAGAAGGTCTACATGATCCGCTGATCGGATCCGAGAGGATGTCCATGAACTTCTCCCCTGACCGGCCGACCTTCTTCGTCAATCCGGACTACCGGCCGATGGCCGGCGCGTCAAAACCGGTGATCGACCCCGCGACGCTGGAAACCGTCGGCGCGATCGCTGCGGCCAGCGATGGCGAGATCGACGCCGTGCTCACCGCCGTGACCACGGCGCAGGCCGCCTGGAAGAAGCTCGACTCCAAAAGCAGGGCCAAGCACCTGCACGCCGTCGCCAATGCCATCGAGGCGGCCGACTTCACCCGCTGCGCCGAGCTGATGGTGCGCGAGATGGGCAAGCCCTATCCGGAAGCCATCGGCGAGATAGCCAATTGCGCGCCGATCTTCCGCTACTATGCCGAGATGGCGCGCGACGATGCCGGCAAGATCGCCGGCACGACGCAGGCCGGTTCGTTCCAATATGCGCGCTACGAACCTTACGGCGTGTCCGTCCACATCATGCCCTACAATTTCCCGATCCTGCTGATGTGCTGGACGGTGGCGGCTTCGCTCGCCGCCGGCAACGCCTGCATCATCAAGCCGGCCGAGGCGACGACGCTGTCGACGCTGGACTACATGACCGTGTTCCGCGCGCTGCCCGAAGGCCTGGTCTCCTGCCTGCCCGGCGGAGCGGCCACGGCGCAGGCGCTGATTGCCTCCGACCGCACCCATGCCGTTGCCTTCACCGGCTCGGTCGCCGCCGGCAAGGCCGTCGCGGTCGCCTGCGCCGAGCGCATGAAGCCTTGTGTCATCGAGGCGGGCGGCAGTGACCCGCTGATCATCAGCGAACACGCCCCGCTGGAGGTCGCGGCAGCCGGCAGCGTCACTGCGGCCTTCCACCTCACCGGCCAGGTCTGCACCTCGGCAGAGCGCTTCTTCGTCGTCGACGCCGTTCATGATCGCTTCGTCGCGCTTTTCGCCGAACGGACGCGCGCGCTGCGCATCGGCAACGGCATGGACAAGACCGAGATCGGCCCGCTGGTCAGCGAGGCCGCTCGCACCAAGGTCATGCGGCTGGTCGACGATGCCATCCGCAACGGCGCCACCGCAGTCACCGGCGGGCGCATCCCGCCGGCGCACAACACCGGCTGGTTCTACGAACCGACGATCCTGACCGGCGTCACCCCGGAGATGGCGATCGTGCGCGAAGAATGCTTTGGCCCGGTCGCCGCGATCTGCCGGGTGAAAGATTTCGACGAGGCGATCCGGCTCGCCAACGACAGCCCGTTTGGGCTTGGCGCTTCCGTCTTCACCACCGATCTCGCCGAAGCACATGAGGCCGCCGAACGGCTCGAGGCCGGCATGGTCTGGGTCAACAATCCGCTGATCGACAACGACGCCCTGCCCTTCGGCGGCTGGAAGGCTTCCGGCCTCGGCCGCGAGCTCGGACGCCAGGGGCTCGATGCCTTCCGCCGCTCCAAGATGGTCATCATCGACCACAAGCCCGTGATCCAGGAATGGTGGTACCCCTACCCCGACAGTTGGTTCCGCGAGGCCGGCGGCCGCAAGCACGTGTGAGAGCTACGGCGTGGCAAGGGCGCGCCAGGCCCATGTACGTCTCGATCGCTTCGACCAATACCCGTGAGACCAGGGCAGGCGCGCGGACGAAACCGCTCATCGACCGCCGTGTGATCAGCCCGTCGCGCCGGCCTCCCAGGAGCCGGTCTCAGCCATCGCTTTAAGCCGCGGGGCCGGCTTGAACACATCCTTGCCGGTCCGCTGGTGCCAATGCTCGAGCCGCTCGACGATCCTGGCCGCGCCTTCGAGGCCCGCCCAGAACATCGGGCCGCCCTTGCCGATTGGAAAACCGTAGCCATTGACCCAGACGACATCGATGTCGGATGCACGGGCAGCTATGCCTTCCTCGAGAATCTTCGCGCCCTCGTTGACCAACGGATAAAGCGTGCGCTCGATGATTTCGTCCGCACCGATCGCGCGCGGTTCGATGCCGCGCTCGGCCGCCTTGTCGCGGATTAGCGCCTCCACCTCGGGATCGGGAATGCCTGACCGCGCGCCGGTCTCATAGAGATAGAAGCCTCGGCCGGTCTTCTGGCCGAAGCGCCCTTGCTCGCACAGCGTGTCGGCGATGACGGCCGTCTGGCCGCGCGCCTTGCGGTTGCGCCAGCCAATGTCGAGGCCGGCGAGATCGCCCATCTGGAACGGCCCCATCGGCCAGCCGAAATCGGTGAAGGCCTTGTCGATCTGGCTGGGTGTCGCACCCTCCAGGAGAAGCGCTTCCGACTCCGAACCCCGTGCCGCCAGCATGCGGTTGCCGACGAAGCCGTGGCAAACGCCGACGACGACGGCCACCTTGCCGATCCGCCGCGCCAGGTCGACGACGGTCGCCAGCGCATCCGGCGCGGTCTTGTCGGCCCGCACGATTTCCAGCAGCTTCATGACATTGGCCGGCGAAAAGAAATGCAGGCCGACCATGTCCTGCGGCCGCGAGACCGAGGCGGCGATTTCGTCGATATCAAGATAGGAGGTGTTGGTGGCGAGTATCGCGCCCGGCCTGGCCACCGCATCGAGCTTGCCGAACACCTCCTTCTTCACCGCCATGTCCTCGAACACCGCCTCGACGATCAGGTCGCAGCCTGCGAGGTCGGCATAGTCGGTGGAGCCCTTGAACTGGGCGAGCCGCTGACGCTTGGCGTCCTCGGTAAGGGAACCGCGCGAAACGGAGACGGCATAGTTCTTCTCGATCGTGCCCAGCCCGCGTTGCAGCGCTTCCTCGCTGGTCTCCAGCAAGGTGACCGAAAAACCGCCATTGGCGAAGGCCATGGCGATGCCGCCGCCCATCGTGCCGGCGCCGATGACGCCGACACGCGCGATCCTGCGCTTAACGATGTCCTTGCCGGGAACCTTTGCCGCCTCACGTTCGGCGAAGAACAGGTGCCGCTGCGCGCGCGACTGATCGCTGGCGACCAGTCCAGCGAACAGCGCCCGTTCCGCCGCCAGCGCTTCGTCGAAGGGCAGCGTGACGGCATTGCGCACCGCTTGCGCGCAGGCGATCGGCGCCTCGAGGCCCCGCGCCTTCCTGGCAAGATCGGCCACTTCGGCATCGAAGGCCGCCAGGTCGGTTTCCTTGAGGCGGTCATCGCGATCACGCACCGGCGTGAAGGGACCACCCTTGCGGGCCAACTCCCGGGCAAAGTTCACGGCATGTGTAGCTAGATCGCCTTCGAAGACGGCATCGACGAGACCGGCAGCATGCGCCTCCTCCNCTCCTCCGCGCCGATCGGCGTGCCCGAGACGATCATCTTCAATGCCTTCACCGGGCCGACCAGGCGCGGCAGCCGCACTGTGCCACCGCCACCCGGCAAGAGGCCTAGCTTCACTTCGGGAAGGCCAAGCCTGGCGTGCGCATCGGCCACACGGAAATGGCAGCCGAGCGCCAGTTCCAGGCCACCGCCGAGCGCGGTGCCGTGGATGGCGGCAACGGTCGGCTTGGCGATGGTTTCCAGCATGGCGACGATAGCGCGCAACTCCGGCGGCTGCATCGGCTTGCCGAACTCCGTGATGTCGGCGCCGGCGACGAACGTCCGGCCGGCGCAGGCGATGACGATTGCCGCGACCGAAACATCGTCGCGCAGGGCAACCAGCGCCTGCATCAGCGGTTCGCGGACGTGAAAACTCAGCGCGTTGACCGGTGGATTGTCGATGGTGACGACGGCGACATCATTGTCCCTGGTGACGCTGACAAAACTGGACAAGCTGAACCTCCCGAGACCGGCTGCGATCGGGAGGGTTTACTAGGCCGCGCCGCGAATGGGAACCGCGCGTCGCACTGGCACAATGCTTGTACGGAAGGGCTGTAGGGCGGCGAAGGCGCGAAATACTACCGAACCGCCCTCTCCCCACCCGCCGCCGTGATCACGCCAACGATAATCAGCCCCGTCAGCAGCAGCCGCACGCCGGCACTGACCCCAAAGGTGTTGAGCATGGTCAGCAGAAGTACCAAAAACAGCGCCGCGCCCCAGACGCCCGGCACATTGGCCTTGCCGCCGGCGACCGACGTGCCGCCGATGACCACCACGGCAATCGAGGCCAGCAGATATTCGTTGCCGATATCGACATTGGCGCCGCGGAAATAGCCGGCGAGCAGCGCGCCGTCGATGCCGCCGAGCGTGCCCGACAGCGTGTAGGTGAGGAAACGGATGCGGCCGACATTGACGCCGGCGAGCCAGGCGGCGCGGATGTTCTGGCCGATCGCCAGCACCGAGCGGCCATAGATCATGCGCTGCAGCGCAATGGCCGCACCGATGGTGAACAGCACGGTGAGGATCGCCAGCACCGGAACGCCCAGGATCTGCCAGTTGGCGAAATTGGCGAAGCCCGGCGGCGGCTTGATCTGCAGCCCGCGCCCATAGCTGATGTCGATCGACTGGATGATAAAGCTTGCCGACAGCGTGGCGATGATCGGTGGGATGCGCAGCGCCCAGATCAGCAGATAGTTGGCCGCGCCGATCGCCGCCCCGCAGGCGAGCGCCGCCAGCAGGCCGACCACGATCATGGAATCGCTGCCGCCCATCACCTTCATGGCGACCGCGCTGGCAAGACCGATATTGGCCGGCAGCGACAGGTCGACATTGCCCGGGCCGAGCGTGATGACGAACATCTGGCCGACACCGACGATGACCGTGAACACGGCGAGCGACAGCGCCGCCGTGACCATGCCGCCACCGCCATAGCCGCCGGTGAAGGCGATCGTCGCCAGCCACACCACGAGCGCGCCGACGAACGACCAGATCCAGGGTTTGCCGGCCAGCGATTTCACCAATGCCATCGCTTACCTCTCCCTGCGGCTGATCAGCACCCGCGCCGCCAGCACGATGATCAGGATGGCGCCGTTGGCGGCCACCTGCCAGTCGGGCGGAATGTGCATGAAGGTGAGCAGCGGCGAAGCGGCCAGCGCCAGCGTCAGCGCGCCGATCACCGCGCCGATCGGCGACACCCGGCCGCCGACGAACTCGCCGCCGCCGAGGATGACGCCGGCGATCGCCAGCAGCGTGTAGCCATTGCCGATATTGGCATCGGCCGAGGTGGCGATGCCGATCAGCGCCATGCCGGACAGCACGCCGAACAGGCCGGCCAGCGCGAACAGCACGATCTTGGTCTTGAGCAGCGACCAGCCGGCGCGCTTGAGCGCAGCCGGATTGCCGCCGGAGCCGCGCAGGATCACGCCATAGGAGGTCCGCATCAGGCCGAAATGGACGATGAGCCCGATCAGCAGTGCCGCGATGATCGGAAACGGCACGAAGGGCGGCTTGAAGGACATGATCGCCAGCAGCCAGTCCGGCGCCTTGCCGCCCGGCTTGGGCAGCACGAGAATGGCCAGCCCCTGCCAGACGAAGCTCATGCCGAGCGTCACCACGATCGACGGCAAATTGCGCAGATGGATCAGCGCCCCGAGCAGCGCATAGATGCCGATCGAGCCGAGCAGTATGGCGACGCCGATCAGCGGAGCATCCTTCAGCCAGGTCGCGGTGACGCAGCCGACGAAACCGACGAAGGTGCCGATCGACAGGTCGAGCTCGTTGCCCGCGATGACGAACATCTGCGCGATCGTCGCCAGCGCGATCGGGATCGCCAGGTTCAGCATCAGGCTGAAGCCGAAATAGCTGATGGCGCGCGGGTTGAGCCAGGCGATGGCGATGAGCACCAGCGCCAGCGACAGCGCCGGCAGCAACCCGCGCAGCAGGCGCGCGCGTGCCGCGCTGCCGCGCGCCGCGGACGCCTTGAGACCGTTTTCGAGTGTCGCCGCCGTCATCTCAGGCCGCATCGCCGAAGGAGGACTGGATGATCTTCTCTTCGGTCAGCTCGTCGCGGCGCAGATTGGCGACGATGCGGCCGTTCTTGAAGACGTAGATGTGATCGCAATTGTCGAGCTCTTCGGTTTCGGTCGTGTACCAGAGGAAAGTGCGGCCGCGGCCGGCCTCTTCGCGCACGAGGTCGTAGACTTCGAGCTTGGTGCCGATGTCGACGCCGCGCATCGGGTCGTCCATCAGCACGATCTGTGCATCCGAGCCGAGGGCGCGGGCAAACAGCGCCTTCTGCTGGTTGCCGCCCGACAGCGAAAAGATGTTGTTGTTCATGTCCGGCGTACGAATGCCGATCTTCTTTTGCCAGGACCGCGCCAGTTCGGCCTCGCGTTGCGGCGAAATCAAAAGCCCGTTGCGCAGGCGTGCAAGCGAACCGATGCCGATATTCTCAGCGATTGACCATTGCGGAAAGATGCCGTCCGACTGGCGGTCGCCGGCCACCAGCGCCACCGGCGCCGTCACTTCGATACCCTTCTTGGCGCGTGAGGCCGCACTGAAGATCGACAGCAGCAGGTCGGTCTGCCCGTGTCCGGCCAGCCCGGCAAGGCCGATGATTTCGCCGGCACGGGCGACAAGGTCGGTGCCGTCCTTCTGCGCGGCGGGCCGCGCCTGCACCCGCAGCGGACTGGCTTCGGGCTTTGCGGCAGCGGCTTGCGCCGCGATCTTGCGGCGCGCCTCCGCCCCGCCCATCACCGTCACCAGCCGGTCGCGATCGAAGGCATCCGCCGCGTCCGACGCCACCACCTTGCCGTCGCGCATCACCACGATGCGGTCGGCATTGCGCAGCACCTCGCCCAGAACATGCGAGATCAGGATGCAGCTTTTGCCGCCCGCCACGAAACGGCGCACGAAGGCGAGCAGCTGGCCGGCCGTATGCGCGTCGAGCGAGGATGTCGGTTCGTCGAGGATGACGAGGTCGAGCCGGTCTTGCGTGACCGTGAAGGCACGGGCGACCTCGACCATCTGGCGCCGGCCGATCGACAGGTCGGCAACGATATCCGATGCCGAAATGCTGTGGCCGGGAAAAATCTCGTCGAGCTTGGCCGAGATCAGCTCGGCCGCCT
This sequence comes from Mesorhizobium sp. LNHC221B00, assembly GCF_000502935.1. Taxonomy (NCBI): domain Bacteria; kingdom Pseudomonadati; phylum Pseudomonadota; class Alphaproteobacteria; order Hyphomicrobiales; family Phyllobacteriaceae; genus Mesorhizobium; species Mesorhizobium sp. LNHC221B00. Next base: position 30,441 of record NZ_AYWR01000014.1, read on the forward strand.
TGCGCCGCCAGCCGAAGCCGGTGAGCGAAGCGTGGTTGATGCGCGTGTTCTCGGCGACGCTGAGATTGGGGCACAGCGACAGTTCCTGGAACACGCAGCGTATGCCGAGCTGCTGCGCGCGCGACACCGAGTAGCTGTCCTCGACGGCGCCATGCACGCCGATCTTGCCGCTGTCGGGCGTCAACGTGCCCGCCACCATGTGCATGAGCGTCGATTTGCCGGCGCCATTGTGGCCGACCAGGCCGACGCACTCGCCGGGCCCGACATGGAAATCCACCCCGCCCAGCGCGCGAACGGCGCCGAATTGTTTTTCGGCGCCGTTCAGTCTGATGATGTCGGCGTTCCCTTCAGGCATGCTCAACAATATCCGCTCGCCAGTATGGACGCCAACGCCGCATTCACTTGATGTTGGCTTTGATGGCCGCCGCCGCTTCTTCCTGCGTGTATTCGTGGGTGGCGACGCCGCCCTCCTTGATCTTCGGCAGGGCTGCCTCGAAATCGTCCTGGGTGAAGGCCAGATAGGGCACCAGGAGATCGTGCGGAATATCCTTGCGGCCGTCGAGCACCTGCTGCGCCACCCAGAAAGCGAGCGTCGACACACCTGGCGCGATCGAGGCCGACCAGGTCTGGTAGCCGTCCTTCTCCTTCTGTTCCTTCCACCACTTCAGCTCGTCCTGCCGGTTACCCATGATGATGGTCGGGCGCGGCTTGTTGGCGGCGGCGAAGGCTTGCGCGGCGCCATAGCCGTCACCGCCCTGGTCGACGATGCCGACGACATCCGGCAGCGACGGCAGGATGGTCGCCACCGCCTTCTGCGCAGTGGTCTGATCCCAGTCGCCGGTCACCGAACCGACGATCTTGAACTCGGGATGGGCGGCGACGCCTTCGAGGATGCCGGCATGGATGGCATCGTCGATCGACGTGCCGGCCAGGCCGCGTATTTCCAGCAGGTTCCCGCCCTTGGGCTGGAACTTGGCCATCTGCTCGACTTCCTGCTTGCCCATGTCCTTGAAGTCGACCACGACGCGGTAGGCGCAAGGCTCGGTGACGATGCCGTCAAAGGAGACGACGACGATGCCGGCGTCGCAGGCCTGCTTGATGGCGCCGTTGAGCGCGTCGGGCGAAGCCGCGTTGATGACGATGGCGTCGTAGCCCTGCAGGATCAGGTTCTGCACCTGGGCTGCCTGCGTCGGCACTTCCTTGTCGGCGGTGGTGAAGATGTCGGCGGCGCCGACGACCTTGTCGTCGACCGCCTTCTTGGTGACGATGCCATAGCTGTCGAGCATCGCCTGCCGCCATGAATTGCCGGCGTAATTGTTGGAGAATGCGATCTTCTTGCCGCTGGTGTCGGCAAGTGCCGTGCCGACGGTGAGCACCGCTGCGAGCGTGCCGAGGACAAATAGCTTCTTCATGTCGTACTCCTCCCGAGAGTTGCTGGTCTTGAGGGCTGTTGGTGACTATCGCGCTTGCGTACCTGTTTTTTATCTATTGTCAGACAAAAGTGCAGAAGGCCGGCGGGCTGTCAACTGCAATCAGCGGGGCGTGCCGATCAACTTGCGGTGCAATGATTGAAATGGCTCCGGGTCCTGTCTAGGGAGTGGGTCAGGAGACCGAAACAGAATGCAAGTGACGCCAAAAATTGCCCAGGGCGCCCCGGGAATTCCGGCGCGCTGGACGTCAAGCGCCAAGAGTGGCGTCGGCACTTCGCTTTCGCCGGCCGGCCAGATCTGGTTCACCATCAGCCACGGCACCCTCAACGAAATCTACTATCCGCGGCTCGACAGCGCCTGCACCCGCGACCTCGGCCTGCTCGTCACCGGTCCCGACGGCTATTTCTCGGAGGAAAAGCGCGATGCCGCGCACGCCATCGAGCCGTTCGAGGACGGCGTGCCGGCCTACAGGCTGGTCAACACCGCCAACGATGGCGCCTACCGCATCGAAAAGCGCATCCTTGCCGACCCGGCCCGCGCCGCACTGCTACAGGAAATTACCTTCACGCCGCTCAAGGGCTCGGCTGGCGACTACCGCATCTACGCCTTGCTGGCGCCGCATCTGGTCAATGCCGGCATGGGCAACACCGCCTGGATCGGCGCCCACGACGGAAAATCCATGCTGTTCGCCTCGGGGCGCGGCTCTTGTCTGGCATTGGCTTCGTCGCTGCCCTGGCGAGACTGTTCGGCTGGCTATGTCGGCTTCTCCGACGGCTGGCAGCAACTGACCCATGCCGGCAAGCTCGATCCAGCCTGCCAGCGCGCCGAGAACGGCAATGTCGCGCTGACCGGCGAGATCGGCTTCACATCGGCCAGGACAAAGGCCGTGCTGGCGCTGGGTTTTGGCGCGACACCGGATGAGGCCGCGGAAAACGCCTTCGCCAGCCTGAAGCGAGGTTTTGAGCCGGCAGCAAAGTCCTGCGTCCAGAACTGGCGCAAATGGCAGGCCGGGCTGCTGCCTCTGGACCGGCGAGCGGCGTCCGGGGTCAACAGCTATCGAACCAGCACCGCTGTCCTGGCGACGCACCGCTCGATCGCGGCGCCGGGCGCGACGGTCGCCAGCCTGTCCATCCCCTGGGGCTTCGACAAGGGTGACGACGACCTCGGCGGCTACCATCTGGTCTGGCCGCGCGACCTGGTCGAGACGGCGGGCGGATTTCTCGCGGCAGGCGATGCCGCCTCGGCGCTGCAGATCCTCGACTATCTCAGCTCCATCCAGCAGCCGGACGGTCATTGGCCGCAGAACGCCTGGCTCGACGGATCCGCCTATTGGCCCGGCATCCAGATGGACGAATGCGCCTTTCCGCTGCTGCTGGCCGATGCCTTGCACCGTGCCGGGCACCTGCCACGTACCAGGCTCGCCGCCTTCCAGCCGATGATCGAGCGCGCCGCAACCTATGTCGTGCGCAACGGACCCGTCACCGGCGAGGACCGCTGGGAAGAAGACGCCGGCTACAGCCCGTTCACGCTCGCCGTCGAGATCGCCGCATTGCTTGCCGCCGCCGATCTGCTTGACGCCTGCGGCAAGGCGGACGCGGCAACCTATCTGCGCGAGACCGCGGACGTCTGGAATGACCAGGTCGAGCGCTGGACCTATGTCACCGCCACGGCCACCTGCGAGGTGGCCGGCGTCGACGGCTACTATGTCCGCATCGCGCCACCTGACAGCGCCGAGGCCGGCTCGCCGAAGGACGGCTTTGTCCCGATCAAGAACCGGCCACCTGGCGATACCGATCGGCCGGCGCAAGAGATCGTCAGCCCGGATGCGCTGGCGCTGGTCCGCTTTGGCCTCCGGGCAGCCGACGATCCGCGCATCGTCGACACCGTCAAGGTCATCGACGCGCAATTGCGCTGCGCATTGCCGCAAGGGCCGCTCTGGTACCGCTACAATGGCGACGGCTATGGCGAGCACGAAGATGGCTCGCCCTTCGACGGCACCGGCCAGGGCCGGCCGTGGCCGCTGCTCGCCGGCGAGCGCGCTCACTACGAGCTGGCGGCGGGCCGCAAGGACAAGGCCGCCGGCCTGCTCGACACGCTGGAACGATCCGCCGGAACGGGTGGCCTGTTGCCGGAACAGGTCTGGGACGGCCCCGACATGCCCGAGCGCGAACTGCTGCGCGGCAGGCCATCGGGCAGCGCCATGCCGCGGCGCGGTCTTCGACATGCCGCCGCAAGGCGTGAAGCGCTACATCGAGGACAGGACCGTATCGCCGTTCAGGACATGGCGCTTCAACAACAAGATCCGCACGCTGCCTGGGGGCAAGACGTTGCGTGTCGAGCTGCTGGCTCCGGCCACGGTGCATTGGAGCATCGACAACTGGACGACCGCCCAGGACAGCAAGACCGAAGAGAATGCTTTCGGCATCCATGTTGTCGATCTGCCTGTCGCCCTGCCCAGCGGAAGCACGCTGACCTTCACTTTTTTCTGGCCCGGGACCGGCGATTGGGAGAATGTCGACTTCTCCGTCACATCAGGCGAGCAGGATAGTCGCTAAAATCCTTCCTCGACAAACCCCAAATCTCCAGCAAACAGGGACGAAACCATGCAGATCGGAATGATGGGACTGGGCCGGATGGGCGCCAACATGGTCCGCCGCCTGATGCGCGACGGCCATGAATGCGTCGTCTACGACATCAACCCCGCCAGCGTCGCGGCCCTGGTCGGCGACGGCGCCCTTGGGGCCGCCTCGATGGCGGAATTCGTCGGCAAGCTCGCCAAGCCGCGCTGCGTCTGGCTGATGCTGCCGGCCGTCATCACCGGCAAGATCATCGATCAGGTCGCGGCCCTGATGGAGCCCGGCGACATCGTCATCGACGGCGGCAATTCCTACTATCACGACGCCGTCGACCAGGCCGCCAAACTGGCCGCCAAGGGTATCCATCTCGTCGATGTCGGCACCAGCGGCGGTGTCTGGGGCCTGGAGCGCGGCTACTGCCTGATGATCGGCGGCCCCGACGTCGCGGTGCAGCACCTCGATTCGGTCTTCGCCACGCTGGCACCGGGCGCCGATGCCGGCACGCCTGCCCCCGACAAGGCTGCCGGCACGGCACCGTTCGGTTACCTGCATTGCGGGCCGAGCGGCGCGGGCCACTTCGTCAAGATGGTGCACAATGGCATCGAATATGGCGTCATGGCCGCTTATGCCGAAGGCATGAACATCCTGAAATCGGCCAATGCCGGCAAGCGGCAGCGCACCGCCGACGCCGAGACCAGCCCGCTGGAAAACCCGCAATACTACCAGTTCGACATCGACCTTCCCCAGGTCGCCGAGGTCTGGCGCCATGGCAGCGTCATCGGCTCCTGGCTGCTCGATCTCACCGCCGGCGCGCTGAAGAGCGATCCGGGCCTGGCGCAGTTCGGCGGCCGGGTCTCGGATTCCGGCGAGGGCCGCTGGACGCTGAAGGCGGCGATCGACACCGGCGTGCCGGCGCCGGTGCTGTCCTCGGCGCTGTTCGACCGCTTCTCCTCGCAAGGCGAATCCGAGTTCTCCGACAAGCTGTTGTCCGCCATGCGCTATGCCTTCGGCGGCCATGTCGAGAAGCCGAAGGCCGGCAAGTGACGGCGGCAGGGGAGACGCAGGCATGAGCCAGGAACGGTCCGACACGCTGGTGCTCTTCGGGGCGACAGGCGACCTCGCCCACAAGAAGATATTTCCGGCGCTTTACCAGATGGTCGCCAAGGGCACGCTCACCGAACCGGTGATCGGCGTGGCCTTCGACGCTTGGGATTTGAAGCAGTTGCAGGCCCGCGTCCGCGACGGCATCATCAACGCGCTCGGCAAGATCGACGAAAAGATCTTCGCCAAATTCGCCAATTTGCTGCGCTATGTCAGCGGCGACTACCGCGACGGCGCGACCTTCGAAAAACTGAAGAGCGCACTCGGCAGCGCCCAGCGGCCGCTGCACTACATGGCGGTGCCGCCGACCATGTTCGAGACCGTCGTGCAAGGGCTGGAGCAGTCGGGCACGGCACACGGCGCGCGGCTGATGGTGGAAAAGCCCTTCGGGCACGATTTGCAGTCGGCGCGCTGGCTGAACCGGGTGCTGCACCTGGTGTTCGACGAACAGTCGATCTTCCGCATCGACCACTATCTCGGCAAGGAAGCGATCCAGAACCTGCTCTATTTCCGCTTCGCCAATTCGCTGCTCGAGCCGATCTGGAACCGCAACTACGTCGAAAGCGTGCAGATCACCATGGCCGAGGATTTCGGCGTCGAAGGGCGCGGCCGCTTCTATGACGACGTCGGCTGCATCAGGGACGTCATCGAGAACCATCTGCTCAACATTCTCTTGCTGCTGGCCATGGAGCCGCCCGTCGGCCGCTCGGCCGACGACCTGATCGACGAAAAGGTGCAGGTGCTGCGGGCGATCAGGACGCTGACGAAGGACGATGTCGTGCGCGGCCAGTTCACCGGCTATCTGGCGGAGCCCGGCGTGGCGCCGAACTCGCCGGTCGAGACCTTCGCGGCAGTGCGTTTCTTCGTCGACACATGGCGCTGGCAGGACGTGCCGTTCTTCATCCGCGCCGGCAAGAACATGCCGGTGCATGTCACCGAGGTGGTGGTGCGGCTGAAGCGGCCGCCGCTCGACGTCTTCGACCCGATCAAGCCCGCCGACCAGAACTACGTGCGCTTCCGCATCGACCCGCAGGTGGTGATCGCCATCGGCGCGCAGCGCAAGGCGCCCGGCGACGACATGGTCGGCGAGCAGGTGGAACTCACCGCGCTCGACGACAGCAAGGGCGACATGCCGCCTTATGAAAGGCTGATCGGCGACGCCATGAACGGCAATGGCCAGCTCTTCACGCGCCAGGACGCGGCCGAGCTTGCCTGGCGCATCGTCGGCCCGGTGCTCGGCGACACCACCCCGCCGCACCTTTACGAGCCCAGGACATGGGGACCGGCGGACGCCATGGCCGACTTCGGTCCGCCAAATGGCTGGATCGACCCGATAGCATGAGCGGAGGGGAAGCGATGGCCAAGGCGGCAAAGCAGAAGGCTGCGGACACCGGCAAGATCGTGCTTTCGATCGATATCGGAGGCTCGCACGTCAAGATCCTGACCAGCGCCGGCGGAGCGGAACGTCTGGCCGATTCGGGCCCGGACCTGACACCACGACAGATGATCGACGTGGTGAAAAAGCTCGCCGAGGGCCTGTCCTACGACGTCATCTCGATGGGCTATCCAGGCCCGGTGCGTCACAACAAGCCGGTGCTCGACCCCATGAACCTCGGCAAGGGTTGGGCCGGCTTCGATTTCGCCACGCAGTTCGGCAAGCCGGTCAAGGTGGTCAATGATGCGCTCATGCAGGCCATCGGCAGCTATGAAGGCGGGCGCATGCTTTTCCTGGGCCTCGGCACCGGCCTCGGCGCGGCGATGGTCCTCGACAATGTCGGCCAGCCGATGGAACTCGCCCATCTTCCTTACAGGAAAGGCAGGAGCTTCGAGGACTATGTCGGCGAACGCGGCCTGAAAATGCACGGCAAGAAGAAGTGGCGCAAATATGTGTTCGACGTCGTCGGCCGGCTCCGCGCCGCCTTGCAGCCCGACTATATCGTCATCGGCGGCGGCAATGTCGACAAGCTCGACGAGCTGCCCACCGACAGCAGGCGCGGCGACAACACACGCGCTTTCGAAGGCGGGTTTCGTCTGTGGCGAGACGAGGCCTTGATCGTCTGATATTATTACGTTTTAGTATAGTTGTTCAAAATCACGTGTGACGCCACGTCAGTCATTGCATTAAGCAGATTTGCCGACTAGGAGTTTCGCCGAACTACACTGCGGCGCGACCGAAGGGTCCACGAAAGTCGCTTCAGCACTTAGGGTTCGCGCACTGTCCTTTCGAAAACGAGCCCGATTTTCGAGGCTGCGCGCCATAGACGGAGGAAAGATTGACCGACGATAGCAACGACGCTCGCAAAGACATCGACCTTCTCGAGCTGACCGCTCATATTGTGTCCGCCTACGTCGAGAAGAACCGCTTGCCCGCCTCCGGCCTGGCCGACCTCATTGCCAGCGTCGCCACCTCGATCAGCAGCCTCGGCAAGCCGGCCGTTCCGGTGGCGGCACCCCTGGTCCCCGCGGTCAACCCCAAGAAGTCGGTGATGCCGGATTTCATCATCTGCCTCGAGGACGGCAAGAAGTTCAAATCGCTGAAGCGCCATCTCGGCGTGCATTTCGGCCTGAGCCCGGACGCCTATCGCGCCAAATGGGGTCTGCCGTCGGACTACCCGATGGTCGCCCCCAACTACGCCGCCTCGCGTTCGCTGCTGGCGAAGTCGATCGGCCTTGGCCGCAAGGCGGCCGTAGTGGCGCCCGTCAAGGGCAAGGCCCGGAAGGCCAAGGTTTCGGCCTGACCATTCAAAGCTGAGCCAATCGTTAGGACGACTGGAACAGAAGCCTGCCGGCGAATTCGCCTTGGCAGGCTTCATGTTTTTGTGGCTTGGATAGGCCAGACAGGGTGATCTGGGGGATGCCATGAACTACACTAGGATGGTGATCGAGAAAGAGGCGCCGGAAGAGTACGGCTACGACCGTATCCGCTATAATCTCTCCGAAAGTTCGATCGCCGACCAGAAGCTCTCCGAAATCGGCCTGTCGCTGCCCGACCTGACGCTTTTCTATGGCGAGCATCGCGGCGATAGGGACTTGCGTGCGCTGATCGCGGCTCAGGATGCCGGCGTTTCGCCCGATGATGTGCTGGTCACCGCCGGCGCCGCCGGCGCGCTGTTCATCATCTCGACCGCGCTTCTGTCGGCCGACGATCACCTCGTCGTCGTCAGACCAAATTACGCCACCAACATCGAAACCCCCAGGGCGATCGGCTGCGCCATCGGCTTTGTCGACCTCGCCTTCGACGACGGCTTTGCCATCGATGTCGAGGCCGTCAAGGCGGCGATGCGGCCAAACACGAAGCTGATCAGCGTCACCTGCCCGCACAATCCGACCGGCACGATGATGAGCCGCGCCGAACTCGACGCACTGGTGGCTTTGGCCGAAGCCGGCAACTGCCATTTGCTGGTCGACGAGACCTATCGCGATCTCTCCTATGGCAGGCGGCTGCCGTCGGCGGCCTCGCTGAGCCGGAAGGCCATCAGTGTCTCGTCGCTGTCGAAAGCCTTCGGCATTCCCGGCATCCGTATCGGCTGGCTGATCACCAGGGATGCGGCCCTTCAGGAGATGTTCCTTGCCGCCAAGGAGCAGATCGGCATCTGCGGCAGCGTCATCGACGAAGGTATCGCACGCGGCATGCTGGAGCGCCGGGACGCCTTCCTGGCGACGCTGCTGCCCGAAATGGCAGGGCGACGCGACATCGTCCAGGCCTGGATCGACCACGAGCCGCTGATCGACTGGGTGCGGCCCGAAGGCGGTGTCGTCGGCTTCCCGCGCCTCAATGTCGAACCCGGCTTCGACCTCGACCGGTTCTATGTGAACCTGCTGGAAAACCACGGCACCTATGTCGGACCCGGTCACTGGTTCGAGATGCCGAAGCGCTTCTTCCGGGTCGGTTTCGGCTGGCCGACCGAGGCCGAGTTGAGGGGTGGACTCGATGCCATTTCGGCCGCGCTGCGACGGTAACTTCCTTGTGCGATGGATCGACCAAGGTGAAAGTCCCTTGATCCAGGCGTGATTTTAACGCATATGCCCGCCGAACTTTGATAAGTTTCATTGATCGGAACAGCGCCCATCCGGGAAGTGCCCCGCCGGTCAATGTCATAGCAACGGGGCCTCACTCGATGACATCCCTACAAACTTCCCCGGAGCAGCGTTACGCCGCGTTCCGGCACAAAGCCTTCCTCAGCTATTGGACGGCGCGCTTCCTCACCACCTTCGCCACCATGATCGTGTCCGTCGCCGTCGGCTGGCAGATCTATGATTTGACGCGCGATCCCTTCGATCTCGGCATTGTCGGTATCGTCCAGTTCCTGCCGTCGCTGCTTTTGGTGCTGGTCACCGGCGTCGTCGCGGATCGCTTCGGCCGCCGCCTGATCATGGCCTTGGCAACGGTGGTCGAGGCAAGCTGTGCGCTCGTTCTCCTGTACTTCACGCTGCGCGGCCTTGTCAGTCCGCTGCCGATCTTCGTCGTTCTGGCGCTGTTCGGCATGGCGCGCGCCTTTTACGGACCGGCCTCCTCGTCGCTGTTCGCCAATCTGGTGCCGCCGGAAGATTTCGGCAACGCGATTGCGTGGAACTCGTCCGCCTGGCAGACGGCGACGATCGTCGGCCCGATCGCCGGCGGCCTGCTCTATGGCGTCTCGCCGGAAGCCGCCTACGCCGTCGCCTCCGCGCTGATGCTGGTGGCGGGCCTGCTGATCTTCACCATTCCCAAGCCCGCCCAGCAGACCGCAACCGACAAGCCGACGATGGAAACGCTGTTTGCCGGCTTCCGCTACATCTGGAGCGAGAAGATCGTGCTCGGCGCCATCTCGCTCGACCTCTTCGCCGTGCTCCTGTCCGGCGCCTCGGCGCTGCTGCCGGTCTATGCGCGCGATATCCTTGAACTCGGCCCCTGGGGCCTCGGCCTGTTGCGCTCGGCGCCCGGCATCGGCGCCATCTGCGTTGCGGTCTGGCTGGCCGGGCACCCGCTTCGCGACAATGCCGGCAAGATCATGCTCGGCTTCGTCGCCGCATTCGGCGCCTGCACCGTGCTGTTCGGCCTGTCGACCATCACCTGGCTGTCCATCGTCGCCCTTGCCTTGCTGGGCGCCACCGACATGTTCAGTGTCTACATCAGGGAAACGCTGATCCAGTTGTGGACGCCGGACGAAGTGCGCGGCCGCGTCAACGCCGTCAACCAGGTCTTCGTCGGCGCCTCCAACGAGGTCGGCGAATTCCGTGCGGGCACCATGGCGGCATTGATCGGCACCGTTCCGGCGGTGGTGATCGGCGGCGTCGGCGCCATCGCCGTTGCCGGCCTGTGGGCGTATCTGTTCCCGCAATTGCGCAGGGTTCGCCACCTCAACGGGCGAAACTGACGCGCGCTAACCGTCGGCAAGATTCGTCACCCTGTCACAGGAACTCCCATGATCACTTGTTACCTGAAATATGTCATCGATCCTTACAAGCTTGCCGAGTTTGAAGAATATGGCCGTCGCTGGATCGGTCTGGTCAATCGTCTCGGTGGAAACCATCACGGCTATTTCCTTCCAAGCGAAGGGGCGAGCAATATCGCCTATGCCATGTTCAGCTTTCCGAGCCTTGCCGACTACGAGGACTACCGCAAACGGATGGCTGCCGACCCGGAATGCCAGGAAGTGTTCGAAACGGAAAAACGCAATCGCAGCATTCTCAGCTATGAGCGCAGCTTCATGCGGCCTGTGCTCGAAGCCTAGAAAAGTGGATGTTTCGGAAAACGCGAAAACCGTCCTCGTCCGGAATTGCAAGAAAACCGAGCTACCGTACCGCTGGCCTGCCGAACACCATGCGCAGGAACTCGTCCAGCCAGCGCTTCAGATGTAAATCCCAGATCAGCCGGCCCCCCAAATGATCGCGGCCCGGCTGCGCGCCGGGCAGCTCGAAGCGATGCGCGCCGCGCACCACCCAGCGCTGCATCATCACCCTGGTCAGTTCGCCGTGGAACTGGATGCCCCAGGCATTATCGCCATAGCGGAAGGCCTGGTTGGGATAGGTCTCCGCCGTCGCCAGCAAGATCGCGTCGCTCGGCAGCGAAAAGCCTTCGCGATGAAACTGGTAGACCATTTCGGGCCAGTGCATCAGCTTCTTGCCGGCTTCGGTCGCCTTGAGCGGATACCAGCCGATCTCGACCAGCCCTTCGCCGTGACCCTCGACCTTGCCGCCGAGATGATTGACCAGCATCTGCGCGCCAAGGCAGATGCCGAGCAGCGGCCGGTTTTCCTTGAGCGGAATGTCCAGCCAGCTGGTCTCGCGGCGGACGAACTCGTCCTCGTCATTGGCGCTCATCGGTCCGCCGAACACCACGGCGCCGGCGTGGCCATCGAGCGTTTCCGGCAACGCGTCGCCAAGCGGCGGACGGCGGATGTCGAGATCGAAACCCTCTTCGATGAGCATGTGGCCGACGCGTCCGGGGCTCGAATTCTCCTGATGCAGGACGATCAGGATTTTTGGCTTCGGGCTCGTTTGGCGCGGCATCGGCAGGCGGGATCCCGTCTATTCGTCGCTGGAGGTTCCGCGCGCGCCGGGCGCTTGCGCCGCCGCCTTGCGGCGCGCCTCGACCCGGTCGTGGCGCTCGACGCCGATCAGTTCGGCGACGCGCCACACCGTGTTGTCCTCGAGTTCATGCAGCTCGCCATCGGCATAGACGATCTCCCACATCAGGCCGATGAAGGCCTTGCGCCCGTCCGCGTCGAGGTGGCGCTTGAGAACGCTGGTGAAGGCATAGAGGTCGATCGCCTCGTTGTCGGCACGCTCGCCGGCGGCGGCGAGCGCCTCGAGTTCGGCGCCGCTGATCGAGTAGCTCTGCGCCAGCACCGCCTTGAACCGTTCCCATTCGACATCCTGCCGCACGCCGTCGGCATTCATCACATGGTAGAGCAGCGCCGAGGCGGCGACGCGCGGATCGTCCGTGCTGGCATGCGTGCCGGAACTGGCCGGCAAGTCCCTGAGAAACGACAGAACACGTTCGAACATCAATTCATTCCCAACCGCCCGATGGCCAAATCAAAACAGCCGGAAGCGGCGCGGCGACTTCTCCGCCTCGTCGTCCGGATCGACGCCGGGATCGTCCGGCAAGCGCGTCAATTCTTCCGCCGGCTCCACGCCCTCGGCATCGGCCGGCACCGCCGCGAACGCCGCGGCCGTAACCGGCGTGACGTGGTCTTCGCGGCTTTCGGCCGCCTTGTCCGTCGCCTCGCCGCCCGTGGTGGCATGTTCGATCGCGCCGGCCGACGTTTCGCTGACCGGCTTGGACAGGGCCTCGATGACCGGCACGGTGTCCGGAGCCTCATCACGGCTATCTATGAGCTGGCCAAGCCGCTCCATCGGCGCACGCCACTCGAAGGCATCGAGCCGGCCGGTGACCGGCGATACCGGCGCCCAGCGTTCCGAAACCACGCCGTCGGCGACCCAGACCGGATCGCGCGGCGCCCGTACCGCCTTGGAGAGCAGTTGCCTGACCTTGCCCTGGTCGCCGGTCTCGGCCTCCTCGATGTCGGCGAGCAGCAGATACGCGCCCTCGCGGCGGTCCATCCGGATCGCCGCCTCGGCCTCGCGGCGGGCGGTCGAAAAATCCTGCGCGTCGAGCGCGGCGCGCGCCACCGTCATCGACGATTCGGCGTGGTTCTTCTTCATCTCCTGCAGCTTCTTCGCCCGGTTGAGGCGGTCGAGCACGGCGTCGCCCGGCCTTGCATGGGTATAGAGCTCGGCGACCTCCGGATGCGGCTCGGCCTTCCATGCCGTCTCCAGGATCTTCGAGCCCTTGCGCACGTCGTTCTGCTTGAACAGCGCCGCGGCGGCGGCGACGGCGGCGGGGGCAAAGTCCGGCCGCAGCTTGTTGGCCTCGAGCGCCGCTGTCCTTGCCGTGTTGGGGTCGCTGTCGGCGAGCGACTGCGCCTTGGCGGTCAGCAGCACGGCACGGCGGCGGTTGGCGGCGTCGCGTTCGATCTGCCGTGTCGACTTCTGCGCATCGACCAACTTCAGGGCGCCGTCCCAGTCGCCGCGCGCGGTCAACTCCTCCAGCGTCGATTCGGCAGCCCAGGCGAGCTGCGGCGCCATCACCGCGGCACGACCGGCATAATGGCGCGCCGCGTTGCGGTCGCCCAGGCGTTCGGCTTCCAGATAGAGGCCACGCAGGCCAAGCAGCCGCATCTCGGGATCGTCCAGCATGCTCTCGAATTTCTGCCGCGCGCCTTCATGGTCGCCTTCGAGCAGCGACGCTTGCGCCTCCAGGAGATGGATCAGCGGTTCCTGGTCGGAGCGGATCAGCTTGGCCGCTTCCTTGGTCTTCTTGCGCGCCAGCGCACCGTCGCCGGCGCCGGCGGCGATCATGCCGGTCGACAGTGCCTGATAGCCGCGGTCGCGGCGGCGCACGCGGAAATAGCGCGAGATGGTGTAGGGGCTGTTCCACAGCGACTTGACGAGCCACCACGCGATCATCACCGCGGCCACGACCGCCACGACGGCCACCGCCGCGACCATCAGGCTGACCTGGTACTGGTAGCCGTTGAAGGTGATGACCATGTCGCCCGGCCGGTCGGCCAGCCAGGCAAAGCCCAGCCCTAGCGCGAAGACGACGACGAGGAAGGCGAGCAGGCGGATCATTGTGTTGCCCTCATGCCTTCATCGCGCTGGAGATCAGCGCGTCGACCTGGGTTTCGACCTCGACGCGGGCCTTCAGTTTGCCGGCAAAGTCAGCGCCGGCGGTCTTCACCGCTGCCGGCAGCGTGTCGTATTCGCTGAGTGCCTTGGCGTAGTCGCCCTGGTTGACCGCCACCTCCATGCGCGCGACCGTTTCCGGCGCGCCGGCCCCTTCCACGGCGCCGATCGGCCGGACCTTGACCAGCGATTCGGCGCTCGACATCAAATTGTCGAGGAAGCCGGCATTCTGATCGACCGGCGTTGCGGCGGCGACCATGGCATTGGCCGCGGCATCCATCTGCGATGCAATCTCGGCACGGGTTGGGACGCCCTTTTCGGCATAGGGCCGCAAGGTCGCGAGTTCAGGCGCGTTGGGCGAAATCGCGGCCAGCGTATCGAGTTCGGCCGAGAACGGCGCGCCACGGTCGAGCGCCGCCTTCAGCGCCGAGGCGGCGATAGCGAGCGCGATCTTCGGCTGCGAAGCCTGGGCGTCGACCTTGCCGGAGAGCTGCGACACCGACTGTTCGAGCGCGGCGAGCCGTCCGTCCTGGGCCTTCGCCGCCTCGCCTGTCGATTTCACCAGCGCATCGAGATCCGCCAGTTTTTCGTTGAGCGGGCCGAGATCGACCGGCGCCGTGCTGCCGGCTTTGCCGAGAGCCGCGACCGCGGTTTCGATCTGCTTGACCTTGTCGCCGAGTGCGGCGAGCCCGGCATTGTCGCCGGCGCCGCCGGATTCAACCGCCGATTTCAGCGCCGCGACATCGGCCTTAACCTGCTCCAGGCCCGAAGAAAGCCCAACCAGCTTGGCCGCTGCATCGTTGTTGCCGCCGGCCTCCTTCAGGCGGGTGATTTCGCTCTTCAGCGAGGCGATGTCGCTGTTGACGCCATCGAGCGAGACGCCGGCGCCGGAACCCGGCGCGCCGAGCAGGCCGGCGAATTGCAGGCTGCCGGCGCCGACCAGCGCGATGACACCGCCGATGATGCCGGCGGCGAGGCCGTTGAGGCCGCCGCGCTTCGGCTGCGCTGCCCTCGGTCCGCTCCTTGCGTCGGTTTTTCCCACGCCTGCGTTGGTTTCACCTGCCTTGGTTTCACCAGTCTTGGTGGTTGCGTCCTCAAAGTTGTAGTCGGAAGAAGGCTTCGCGCGGTCGGATGGCGTGTCCGAGCCAGGATAAGGCATTTCCGGCTCGGCGGCCTTGGCCCTTGCCGCCGTATCCGCCCCGGACTGTCCCGCGGCGGCATCGGCATGTTCCCAGGGTTCGAGATCGACCTGGTCGGCATGCACCGGCTCTTCGGGAGCCTCCGGCTGCGAGGCGTTCGCGGCCTCCTCCGCCTTCGCCTCATCGGTCTGGGCCGCATTCCCAGCTGCTGCGTCCCCCGCTGCTGCATTCTTGCCAGCATCCTCGTCGACGATGCGCGAGACCGCACCCGGATCGAGATCGATGGTCACCGGGTCGCGGCGGCCTTTCGAGTGTCGCATCTTCGGCGTCTTGACCATGCCTGGGCTCCGCAAAATTCGCTTCGTCTCAACGCCTGGCGGCGCGTGATGGTTCAGAAAGGGTCTAGCACATCACCAAGCGGTGAAAAGGGGCGGTGTGATGACGCGGGTCAGCGGGGCGCCGGCAAAAGTGCCAGCAGCGCGTCTTCGTCGGGCGTCGCGGCAATCTCGATTGCTTTGCCGGCGCCATAGTCAAGAGCAGCGGCGATGCGCTGGGAAAGTGCCAAAAACCGTGTTTTTTCAAAGAGTAATTTCAAGGCGGGCCTTGCGGCCAAAACCTGCATCGCGGCAGCCGCCTTGGCCGAATAGAGCAGCACCGCATCGACCGGTTGGCCCGACGTCAGCGCAAGAACGTCCTTGTCGGAACAACGCACCGCTGAAGTGTCGTAGGTCTCGACGGGGTGGACCTGGACGCCAGCGCCTTCCAGCCGCTGTTCGAATACCGGGAACCGCACGCGTCCGCAGAGATAGACGATCGTCTTGCCGGAAAAGGTATCGCCCATGTTTTCGGCCAGCGCCTCGGCATCGCCCGGACCCTGGCGCACCGACAGGAACCCTGCGTCGCGCGCGGCTTCGGCTGTCCGCTTTCCAACGGCATGGCAAGGCAAGGCCGCGAGCGCCGCGATGATTTCTTCCGAAGCATGGCGCACGGCGTTGGCGCTGGTGACGGCAACGGCGACAGCATCAGCCGGAACCTGACCGGCATCGGTAGGCAAAGCCGCCGTTTCGGTCAAAGGCAGGAGAATCGGCTGGAAACCCGCCTCCAGGACCCGCCGCGCCGTACGCGAAGCCCCCGGTTCCGGCCTGGTCACCAGGACGCCCGGCATTTTCAGAGCCAGCCATCGAAGAACTGTTCACCGGCCTTGGCCCGCACCGTCCCGGCGGCTTCCCTGCCGATGCGGGCGGCATCCTGCGCTGGCCCCTGCAGCTCGATCGTGTGCGACTGCGTGCCGTCGGGCGAGATGATCAGGCCGGCGAAATTAAGTGTCCCACCCTCGATCGCCGCGTAGCCGGCGATCGGCGTGCGGCAGGAACCGTCGAGCGCCGCCAGGAAGGCGCGCTCGCAGGCGAGCGCCTGTCCGGTCGGCACGTCATGGATCGCCACCAGCATCTTTTCGACAGCGCGATCGCCGATGCGGGTCTCGATGCCGATCGCGCCCTGGCCCGGCGCCGGCGGAAAGACGTCGAGCGGGATCAGGTCGGTGACGACATGGTCGAGCCCGAGCCGCTTCAGCCCGGCATAGGCAAGGATGGTGCCGGCGGCGGCCCCTTCGTCCAGCTTGCGCAGCCGCGTCTGCACATTGCCGCGGAACATCACCACGTCGAGATCCGGCCGCATGCGGCGGATCAGCGCCTGCCGCCTGAGCGACGACGAGCCGACTTTTGCGCCGCGCGGCAGGTCGGCGATCGTCTTCGCCGCCTTGCCGACATAGGCGTCGCGCGCGTCCTCGCGCGGCAGGAAGGCCGAGAGTTCAAGGCCGTCGGGCAGTTGCGTCGGCATGTCCTTCGACGAATGCACGGCGATGTCGATGGCGCCCGCCAGCAGCGCCTCCTCGATCTCCTTGGTGAACAGGCCCTTGCCGCCGGCCTCCGATAGCGGCCGGTCCTGGATGCGGTCGCCGCTGGTCGAGATGACAACCACCTCGAACGCTTCCGCCGGCAAGCCATGCGCGGCCATCAGCCGCGCCTGCGTTTCATGGGCCTGGGCCAGCGCCAGCGGGCTGCCGCGTGTTCCGATTTTCAAGGTTGTTTGCATGGCGCGCGGTCCGTGATAACCCCCGGCCAGAGCATTTTGCAGCCAAGTGGAGCCACTTGGCATCGCGGAAATGCAGTTGGAATAACCGAGGCCTTTCGGCTTTCTCCTAACGGGGAAAGCTTCACGATACAATCTTAGGAGACAGCGACGAATTGATCCGCGTTCTGGGCATTGAGACGAGTTGCGATGAGACCGCCGCCAGCGTCGTGGCGCTTGAAGGCTATGACGCGCCGAAAATCCTGTCCAACATCGTGCTCAGCCAGATCGAGGAGCATGCCGCCTTCGGCGGTGTCGTGCCCGAGATCGCCGCGCGCGCCCATGTCGAGGCGCTGGACGGCATCGTCGAGGCCGCCCTTGCCGATTCGGGTGTGGCGCTGGCCGATATCGACGCCATCGCCGCCACCGCCGGTCCCGGTCTCGTCGGCGGCCTGATCGTCGGCTTGATGACGGCCAAGGCGATCGCCGCGGCGGCGGGCAAGCCGCTGATCGCCGTCAACCACCTCGAAGGCCATGCCTTGACGGCGCGGCTGACAGACGGGCTCGATTTTCCCTATCTGCTGCTGCTGGTTTCCGGCGGACATACGCAGATCCTGGCCGTGCGGGGCGTTGGCGATTATCAGCGTTGGGCGACCACCATCGACGATGCGCTCGGCGAAGCCTTCGACAAGACCGCCAAGATGCTCGGCCTGCCCTATCCCGGCGGCCCGAACGTCGAGAAGGCGGCGCAGGCCGGCAATGCGGCCCGCTTTGCCTTTCCCCGTCCGATGAAGGGCTCGGCGCAGCCTGATTTCTCCTTCTCCGGCCTCAAGACCGCCGTGCGCCAGGCGGCGACCGCCATCGAGCCGCTGAGCGACCAGGACGTGGCCGACATCTGCGCCTCGTTCCAGGCCGCGGTCGCCGATGCGCTCGCCGACCGCGTTTCGCGCGCGCTGGCACGGTTCAGCGAGACATTTCCGGGCACGAACACGCCCGCGCTGGTGGTCGCCGGCGGCGTCGCCGCCAACCGCACCATCAAGGCGACGCTGGAACGGCTGTGCTCTCAGGCCGGTTTCACCTTCGTCGCGCCGCCGCTGAAGCTTTGCACCGACAATGCGGCGATGATCGCCTGGGCCGGTATCGAGCGGCTGCGCGAAGGCATGGCGCAGGAGAACGGCTTCGATTTCGTGCCCCGTTCGCGCTGGCCGCTGGACAGCATCTCGGCGCCGATGGTCGGCTCCGGCCGGCGGGGAGCCAAAGCATGATCAAGGAGGGCATGATCGAGGCGGACCTAACCGAGAGGGGCGTGAGCGGCGGCGACCCTGTGCCAAGTGGCTGGCGCGTTGCCGTGCTCGGCGGCGGGGCCTGGGGCACCGCTTTGGCGCTGGCCATGCTGCGCGCCGGCCATTTCGTCCGCCTCTATGCACGCGACCCGGAGACCGTCGCCGCGATCGATCGTGGCGAAAATCCACGCTATCTGCCGGGCATCGCGCTCCAGCCCGGCATCGTGGCGACGAGCAACATACAAGCGGCGCTCGACGGTGCCGATTGCGTGCTGGCGGTGACGCCAGCGCAAGCGCTTCGTGCCATGCTGACAGCCGCCAGGCCGCACATGCCGGCCGGCATTCCGCTTGTTCTCTGCGCCAAGGGCATCGAACGCGACACCGGCGCCTTGCTGTCGGCGATTGTCGAGGAAATCCTCCCTGGAAACCCCGTCGCGGCTCTGTCGGGCCCGAGCTTCGCCACCGACGTTGCCCGCGGCCTGCCGACGGCGGTGGTGGTGGCGGCCCGCGACGAAGCGCTGGCGGCCGACCTTGCCGCCCGGTTCTCGGCCGAGAACCTGCGCTGCTATTCGAACGATGACCTGATTGGCGTCGAGATCGGCGGCGCCTTGAAGAATGTCTTTGCCATCGCCGCCGGTGCCGTTACCGGGGCAGGGCTCGGCGCCAGCGCCCAGGCCGCCATGGTGACGCGCGGCTTTGTCGAACTGCGCCGCATCGGTGCCGCCTTCGGCGCCCGGCCGGAGACCTTGATGGGGCTTTCGGGCCTTGGCGACCTGCTGCTCACCTGCGCGTCCGCCCAGTCGCGCAACTTCGCCTATGGGCTGGCGCTCGGGCACGGCAAGGAACTTTCCGGACTGCCGCTGGCCGAGGGCGTGCCTACGGCGGCCATCGCCGCGCGCATCGCCGCCGAGCGCAACATCGATGCGCCGATTATCGCCGCCGTCGCCGCCATACTGGACGGCACCATCACCGTGCGGCAAGCCGTAACGGCGCTGATGACCCGGCCGCTAAAGACCGAAACCAACGATTGATCCCCAACCTTGATCCCGAAACCAGGAGAAAACCATGCTGTTTGCGTTGATTTGCAAGGACAAGCCCGGCAGCCTGCAGGTGCGCCTTGACACGCGGCCCGCCCACGTCGTCTTCATCGAAGGCCTGAACGGTGCAGGGAAGCTCGCCTTCGCCGGTCCTTTTCTTGACGCCGACGGCAAGCCGAACGGCACTCTCGCCGTAATCGAGGCTCCGGATATCGCGGCCGCTCAGGCTTTGTCGGCAGCCGATCCCTACGCCAAGGCCGGCCTGTTCGAAAGCGTCGAAATCCGCCAGTGGAACTGGACGTTCAACAAGCCGGCGGTTAGTTAATCCTGCTCGCTGGTGCGCAAGGAGGGAGCAAAAGAATGAACTACTGGCTGTTCAAATCCGAACCCTCGGTTTTCTCCTTCGAGGCCTTGAAGGCCAAGGGCAAGGCCGGCACGCAATGGGACGGCGTGCGCAACTACGCCGCGCGCAACAACATGAAGGCCATGCAGATCGGCGATCTCGGCTTCTTCTACCACTCCAATGAGGGGTTGAACGTGGTCGGCATCGCCGAGGTCTGCGCGCTCGCCCATCCCGACAGCACCACCGACGACCCGCGCTGGGAGTGCGTCGACATCCGCGCCTTCAAGGAGGTGCCCAACCCGCCGACGCTGGGAGAGATCAAGGCCAATCCCAAACTCGCCGACATGGCGCTGGTGCGGCTCGGACGGCTTTCCGTGCAGCCGGTGACCCCGGCGGAATGGAAGGAAGTCTGCCGCATGGGCGGCCTGACGCCTGCTCCGTGACGGTACTCACGCCAAACAGCGCGCAAAAATTCATCCTCGACAACACGGCACTGATGGCGCCGCCGCATGTGCCGGAGGTTCTTCTGCACCTCGCCGACGAGGCGCACGACCTCTGGCAGCGGACCGAGGACGAACTGGTCGAGATCGGCCTGCCGCCGCCCTTCTGGGCATTTGCCTGGGCCGGCGGCCAAGGCCTCGCCCGCCATGTCATCGACAATCCCGGTACCGTGCGGGGCAAGCGCGTGCTCGACTTTGCCTCGGGCTCCGGCCTCGTCGCCATCGCCGCCACCAAAGCGGGCGCAGCCGAGGTGATGGCCGCCGACATCGATCCGTTCTGCGCCACGGCGATCCGTCTCAACAGCGAGGCCAATGATGTCCAGGTCCAATTCCTCGGCATGGATTGCGTCGGCACCGATGCGGGCTGGGACGTGGTCCTGGCCGGCGATGTCTTTTACGACAAGCCTTTCGCTGACCGGCTGATGCCTTGGTTCTCGGCTCTCAAACGGCGCGGGGCCGATATCCTGATCGGCGATCCCGGCCGCTCCTATTTGCCGCGATCGGGGCTGGAGCCGTTGGCGTTCTACGAGGTCCCGGTGACACGGGCACTCGAGGATTCCGAGGTAAAGCGCACCACTGTCTGGCGACTGCTTGACGCCGTCGCCGAACAGGCGTTTCCATAAATTTGTATCTGGAGCAATTCCAGGAAAAGTGTGAGCGGTTTTCCGTCTGGAATTGCGTCAAAGTAGAGAGTTGGAGCGGTTCGCCGTTTCCATGAAACGGTGAAACGCCCTGGAGGGGGAAGCTGATGGATTTTTCAGCAGTGAACTGGCTGGCGGTGATCGTCGCCGCCATCGTCGCCTGGTTGTTCGGCGCGGCATGGTACATGACGTTGAGCAAGCCGTGGCTCAAAGCCGCCAAGCTCGATCCGGCGACGATTAAGAAATCGCCGCTGCCCTTCGTCGTCAGCTTCATCGCCGAACTGGTCATGGCCACCATCATGGCGCTGGTCGTCGGCGCGATGACCGGTGGTGAGCCGACATGGCTTGCCGGCCTTGTCTTCGGCTTCGTGCTTTGGCTGGGGTTCGTGGCGACGACACTCTCGGTCAACCATCGCTACGAGAATTTCGGCTGGGACCTGACCCTCATCGACGGCGGCCATTGGCTGGGTGTCTTGCTGATCATCGGGGCGGTGATCGGCTGGTTCGGCGCCGTGGCAAGCTGAGACGGCGGGTTGACGATGGCGGATGAGTCCGGATTTCCGCGCGACCTGGTGTTCACCCGCGTCTGTCACGTCAAGCAAGGCTATGACGACCGGCGCCGGCACATCGTGCGCGAGTTCGAACGGCGCGGCGTGCCGGTCTACTTCTACACCGAATGGGACCGCCCGGACGTCACCCCGGAGATCCGCGCCGAATTGGTCGCGCCCGGCTTTGTCCACCCGCCTGCCGTCTCGCTGGCGCTGAAGCATGTCGGCATCTGGCGCGATTTCCTCGAGACCGACCTGCCCTATTGCCTGGTGTTCGAGGACGACGTTTTCCTCGCTCGCGACTTTGTCGCCAAGTTCCGCCAGGGACTGGCCGAACTCGGCAGCCCCGACCGCAAGGCCGTCATCTATCTCGGCAATGGCAGCAACTACTACACACCGAGCTGGAACCTGCGGAAGGGCCGAAGGCTCTACCCCGCGCTGCATGCCAGATGCACCGATTCCTATCTCATCACCCGCCCGGTCGCCGAAGCCCGCTGTGCCTGGATCAACCAAAACAAGATATCCACGTCGATCGATCACCAGGTCGAACGGATGGATGACCAACTCGGCATTGAAATGCTGTGGTTCGAACGGCCGATTGTCGAACAAGGCAGCGAGAACGGAGCTTTTCAGACGTCCATTTCGGGGAAAAACTATCCGCGCCTGTACAAAAGCGTGAAATGGAAGTGGAAGAAATACACCCGCATGATCTTCGGCCACAACGCCCGGTCGTGAGCGGGAGTTGACGGCCTATACCCTGTCCGTCGTGCGCGTCCTGGCCACTTCCTCCAGGATCCAGTCGCGGAAGGCGACGATGCGCGGCTCGTCGGCCATGGCCTGGGGATAGACCAGGAAATAGGCGAATTCGGGCGCGACCTTGATGCCGAGCTCGAAAGGCCGCACCAGCCGACCCTCGGACAGATCGTTGGCCACCATGGCGAAATCGGCGAGGGCGACGGCGTTGCCGTCGATCGCCGCCTGGATGGCATCCGAGGAATTGACGAAGACGATTGTCCGGCTGTTGTCGAAATCGTCGACACCGGCCGCCGCCATCCACATGCGCCAGTTCGGCCATGTCACGCCCTGACGCGCCCACTCGATATGGGCAAGCGTGTGGTGGAAGAGATCGCGCGGCTCGCGCAAGGGCGGCCCGGACGCCAAAAGGCCCGGGCTGCACACTGGAATGATGACGTTGTCGAACAGGCGGTGCGCGCACAGACCCGGATATTTGCCGGCGCCGAAACGGATGCCGACATCGACATCGTCGAGATCGAAATCGCGCAGCCCGTAGGCGATGTCGAACCGAAGCTCGATGCCCGGCCGCTGCTTGCGAAAATCCTCGACCCGCCGCATCAGCCATTTTGTCGCGAACTGGGCGTCCAGCGTCACCTTCAGAAATTCCGTCCCGCGCGCCATCTTGCGCGCCCGCATGGCGGCCCGGCCAAGCAGGTCGAGCGCATCGGTCGCAGCCTCGAACAGCACCGTGCCCGCCTCCGTCAGCCGGATCGTGCGGCTGGTGCGCGTGAAAAGCACGATGCCGAGCTGATCCTCGATTTCCTTGATCTGGTGGCTGACCGCGGCCGGCGTCAGGCCAAGCTCGTCGGCGGCACGGGTGAAATTGAGGTGCCTGGCCGCCGCCTCCAGCGTCCTCAGCGCCCGCGTTCCCGGCAGCAGGGTCGCCATCAGCGTGGGATCTCGGCGAAGCGGTCCATGGCGCTCTCAATCCTCAAACAAAACTTGATGATTGAGAAAAAACTACTCGTTTCCTCCCAAGATTTCAATCGGGCATGATGTGAACATCGAAACACCATCAAACCGGATTTGATGTCCGGACGAACGGATGCCATCATGTCTCACACCGCTTTTCATCCTGCATATGCCGGCCGCCCGGCCCGGCTGGCGGCGATCCGTGCCTGGCTGCGTCAAGCCACGGTCGCGATCAATCTTCCGCACCAGAACGTCGAGGACCTGTCCGATCGCCAACTGCGCGATATCGGCGCCGGTCGCAAGGACATCGCCCGGGCAATGGACCGCGAGATGGGCCGGCTGGGCCTTCTCGACATCGGCTGGCAACAGCCTAGGCGAAGGGAGTAGGGAGTAGGGAGTAGGGAGTAGGGAGTAGGGAGTAGGGAGTAGGGAAATTAGACGGCATCGACACGTAACCCTACTGCCTACTGCCTACTGCCTACTGCCTACTGCCTACTGCCTACTGCCTACTGCCTACTGCCTACTGCCTACTGCCTACTGCCTACCTCACCACCCTGACCACCGTCCTGTCCGACAGCAGTGGCAGAAGCCGCGCCATGGTCCGCGCCGTCACCGCGACGCAGCCTTGCGTCGGCGTGAAGCCTGGCCGCGCCAGGTGGAAGAAGATCGCGCTGCCACGCCCGCGGCGGCGCGGCGCGATGTTCCAGTCGAGCACCAGGCAGGCGTCATAGAGCCGGTCGTCGCGCCGCATGCGCTCGTGGCTGGCGCCATAGGGAATCTTGACCGGACGGTTGTAGTTGCGGTCATCAGGCACCTCGCACCAGCCGAGATCGGGCCCGATCGGCGTCATCGCCAGCCGGGTGCGGCGCGCGCCGGCAAACTGATCCCCCCGGAAATAGCCTGACAGCACCCGCATCGAGCCGAGCGGCGTGGCGCCATCGCCCTCACGCTTGTCGGCCGAGATGCCGCTACGCCCCAGCGCGCAGGCAAACACCGTGTTTCCGGCCTGCAGCAGGCCCTGGGTTGGATGCCCGGGCCTCGCCCGCACGGTCAGCACACGCAGCCATTTTACCAAAATTGCGCCGGCTGCATTGCGATCGCGTTTTTTCTTGTATGATCGTGCCACGGAACAAATCACTGTGATCGGCTGTTGTGCCGGCCAGCTTCCGCATAAATACGCAGCGGTCAACTGAATTCACTTTTCAAAACAACGGATTGATCCATGACTTCACGCACCATCCTGATCGTCGACGACGATGACGACCTGCGCGGCACACTGGTCGAGCAATTGTCCCTCTACGAGGAATTCGACGTGCTGCAGGAAGCGACTGCGGCAAAAGGCGTCAACACGGCGCGCGGCGGCCTCATCGATCTGCTCATCATGGATGTCGGCCTCCCCGACATGGACGGCCGCGAGGCGGTGAAGATCCTGCGCAAGGGCGGCTACAAGGCGCCCATCATCATGCTGACCGGCCACGACACCGATTCGGACACGATTCTCGGTCTCGAGGCCGGCGCCAACGACTATGTGACGAAGCCGTTCCGCTTCGCGGTGCTTCTGGCACGCATCCGCGCGCAGCTGCGCCAGCATGAGCAGAGCGAGGACGCCACCTTCTCGGTCGGCCCCTACACCTTCAAACCCAGCCAGAAGCTGCTTATCGACCCGCGCGGCGCCAAGGTGCGGCTGACGGAAAAGGAAGCCTCGATCATCAAATATCTCTATCGCGCCGACCAGAAGGTGGTGACGCGCGACGTGCTGCTCGAGGAGGTCTGGGGCTACAATTCCGGCGTCACCACGCACACGTTGGAAACCCATGTCTACCGGTTGCGCCAGAAGATCGAGCGCGATCCTTCCAATGCGGAAATTCTTGTGACAGAAAGCGGTGGCTACAAGCTGGTTCCTTAAACATTTCATTATCCAATGAGCGGTCTGGGCGGGACCGCTTTCGGGTGCGATCCTGTCGGAGGGGATTCAGGTCGGCTCGTGAAGGAGGGATTGGACTGACCGTTCGGGGACGCAGCTAGAGATGGCGTTGGATGACGACATCCGCATCCTGTCCGCCGTGAGGCTCTTCGAGGGCTTCACGCAGGAACAGTTGCGCCTGCTCGCCTTCGGCGCCGAGAACACCGTGCTGCAAGCCAACCACAAGCTTTACCGCGAGGACGACGAGGCCGATTCAGCCTATATCGTGGTCAGCGGGCGCATCGTGCTCTACCGCGAGCAGAATGGCGCGCGCATCCCGATCGGTACGGCCGGCCCCGGCACCATCCTGAGTGAACTTGCATTGATCGCCGACACCAACCGGCTGACCAGCGCGTCGGCCGAGATCGACTCGGAAGTGATCCGCCTCAGCCGCAAGATGTTCCGCCGCATCCTGGAGGAATATCCGGAAGTCGCGGTGAAGTTGCATGAGCGCATATCCGAGGAATTCCAGGCGATGATCCGCCGCATCGAGAAACTGGCGCCACGCTTTTCGGAGTGAGCTACTCCAGGTCGAACCGCGCAATCACCGGCACGTGGTCCGATGGGCGTTCCCAACCGCGCGCCAGGCGTAGGATTTCGTAGCCGGTGAAACTTGGCACCAGGTTCGGCGACGACCAGACATGGTCGAGCCGCCGGCCCCGGTTCGACGCTTCCCAGTCCTGCGCGCGATAGCTCCACCAGGTGTAGAGCTTCTGTTCTGATGGTATGTTGAGCCGCATCAGGTCGATCCAATTGCCGGCGAGCCGCATCGCTTCGAAGTTTTCGGTCTCGACCGGCGTGTGGCTGACGACATTGAGCAGTTGCTTGTGCGACCAGACATCATGTTCGAGCGGCGCGATGTTGAGGTCGCCGACCAGGACCGAAGCCGACACCTCGTCGTGCTCGGCGCGGATGGCGTTCATCTCGGCGACGAAATCGAGCTTGTGCTTGAATTTCTTGTTGATCTCGGGGTTTGGTTCGTCGCCGCCCGCCGGCACGTAGAAATTGTGCACCAGGATCGTCTTGCCGCCGGCCCGCACCGTCACCGAAAGGTGCCGGCTGTCCTCGATCTCGCAAAAACGGCGCTTCTCGACCACCGCGATCGGCCGCCGCGCCACCGTCGCCACGCCGTGGTAGCCCTTCTGGCCGTGGAAGGCGATGTGCTCGTAGCCGAGCTTGCGGAACGCCTTTTCCGGAAACAGCTCGTCGGGAACCTTGGTTTCCTGCAGGCACAGCACATCCGGCGCCTGCTCGACCAGCAAGCGCTCGACGATCGGCATCCGCAGGCGCACGGAGTTGATGTTCCAGGTGGCGATGGAAAAGGGCATGCGCGGGAATCCAGTCCGGGGCAGAGCAAGCCCCGCCAGCTCTAGGACGGCCGGACAGGACATTGTGCCCTATGAAGTTGGTTCCCGAACTACTGCCAGCCGCGCGATATAAAAACAAGCGGGTGCTAACCGCCAATCTCAGCGCCGCCCCTCATTGCCCTCCGGCAGGCAGGTGAGGAGCAGCGCCGACGCCCGAAGAGAATCTAGCGCGTCTTCGTGTTGAGCTCGCGGTTCGCCGTATAGTCGATGGCAAAGGTGTCCGGGGCGAAGCTGACGCCTTCCTTGGTGTTGAAGATCATCACCGTGGTGTCCTTGCCCTGCGCGTCGGTGATCGTCCACTGGCGCAAATCATAGGTCTTCGGATCGAACATCATGGTGATGCGCGCATTGCCGAACACCGACTTGTCGGAAAGCTGGATAGTGGTGAGATCATCCTCTTGCTTGACGCTTTTGACGCGGTCGCCGGAGAGATCGATGCGGTCGTCGAGCAAGAGTTTCAGCGGCGTTTTCGACAGCGGATAGAGATCGGACGTGTTCATTTTCTTGTTGAGGATGACCACCGACTTGCCGTCGGAAATCACCTTGAAATTCGACGAGCCGTCATAGTTGAAGCGGATCTTGCCCGGCCGTTCCAGGAAGAACTTGCCGCCGGTCTGCTCGCCCTTGGGGCCGAACTGGACGAATTCGCCACTCATCGATTTGACCGCGGAAAAATGGTCGGCGATCTTCTGCGCGGCAGCGGGCACGGCCGCCTGCGCCGAGGCCAGCAGCTGGAACCCGGGCATCAAATTGATGGCCGCAGCACCCGCGAAGGCAAGGCCAAGGCCGAGCAGTTGGCGGCGCGTCGGGGCAAGATCGCTGAGCACTGAAAGATCGTTTTTCATATCGGTCACTCTCGTCTGATTCCTGATTTGGTGGCTGTGGTGGACCCCCAGTTGGGCTTAAGTTTGACCGGGCGAACGCTGCTTCGTGCCATGAACGCGCCAGAAAGTTCAAAGTTGCCGCGCACGCCCCTTTGTCAGAATTTGTCGTCTTCGGTCGGCACCAGGATTTCGCGTTTTCCCGCGTGGTTGGCCGGTCCGACAATGCCTTCCTTTTCCATCTTCTCGATGATCGAGGCGGCGCGGTTGTAGCCGATGCCGAGACGGCGCTGGATATAGCTGGTCGACGCCTTGCCATCGCGCAGCACCACGGCGACCGCTTGGTCGTAGGGGTCGTCGGAATCCTCGAAATTGCCGCCGCCACCGCCGCCCGATCCGCCCTTGCCGGACGGTTCGTCGTCATCCTCGTCATCATCTTCGGTGATGGCGTCGAGATATTCCGGCACGCCCTGCAGCTTCAGATGCGCGACGATCTTTTCCACCTCCTCGTCGGCGACGAAGGGGCCGTGCACGCGCTGGATGCGGCCGCCGCCGGCCATGTAAAGCATGTCGCCCATGCCGAGCAGCTGTTCGGCGCCCTGCTCGCCCAGGATGGTGCGGCTGTCGATCTTCGACGTCACCTGGAAGGAGATGCGGGTCGGGAAGTTGGCCTTGATGGTGCCGGTGATGACGTCGACCGACGGACGCTGCGTCGCCATGATGACGTGGATGCCGGCGGCACGCGCCATCTGCGCCAGGCGCTGCACCGCACCTTCGATGTCCTTGCCGGCGACCATCATCAGGTCGGCCATTTCGTCGATGATGACGACGATGTAGGGCATCGGCTCGAGATCGAGATTCTCGGTCTCGTAGATCGCCTCGCCCGTCTGGCGGTCGAAGCCGGTCTGCACCGTGCGCGAAATCTTCTCGCCCTTCTTCTCGGCCTGTTGGACGCGTGCGTTGAAACCGTCGATGTTGCGCACGCCGACCTTGGACATCTTGCGGTAGCGGTCCTCCATCTCGCGCACGGTCCATTTCAGCGCCACGACGGCCTTCTTCGGATCGGTGACGACGGGCGTCAGCAGATGCGGGATGCCGTCATAGACGGAGAGTTCCAGCATCTTCGGGTCGATCATGATCAGCCGGCATTCCTGCGGCGTCAGCCGGTAGAGCAGCGACAGGATCATGGTGTTGATGGCGACCGACTTGCCTGAGCCGGTGGTGCCGGCGACCAGCACGTGCGGCATCTTGGCGATGTCGACGATGACCGCCTCGCCATTGATGGTCTTGCCCAGCGCCAGCGCCAGCTTGGCCTTGGTGGTCTCGAAGTCGCGGCTGGCCATGATCTCGCGCAGATACACCGTCTCGCGCTTGGCGTTCGGCAGCTCAATGCCGATGGCGTTGCGCCCCGGCACCACCGCGACGCGGCAGGCGATCGCGCTCATCGAGCGGGCGATGTCGTCGGAAAGGCCGATGACGCGTGACGATTTGATGCCCGGCGCCGGTTCGAGCTCGTAGAGCGTCACGACGGGACCCGGGCGGACGGCGATGATCTCGCCCTTGACGCCGAAATCTTCCAGAACGCCTTCGAGCAGGCGCGCATTCTGTTCTAGCGCGTCCTTGGAGAGGCTTGGGTCTCGCGCGACGTTCTTCGGTTCGGACAGGAAATGCAGCGACGGCATCTCGAACGTGTCCGAGCCGATCATCGATGTCTGCGCCTCGCGCTGGACGCGGGCGCCCGGGGCCGGGCGAGGCGCCGGCGCCTCGACGCGGGTGGCGGCATCGGAACGGAACTGCTGCACCTTGGCCGTGGACGCGGCGCGGCGCGGGGCGACGGGCTCGTCGTCGAAATCCATATCGCGGTCGAAGATGTCGTCATCGTCGGGATCGACGGAAACGCTGCGGTCATTGACCATGGCGGCGAAGAATTCAGGCTCGACGCGGGCGCGGCCGTCCTGGCTCATGCGCGATTCGGCGAACTCGGCCGATTCGACCCGTTCGGCGGCACGGCGCCAGGCGCTGGCGCGCGGCTCCATCTCCGGCTCGTACTCGTCCCGCTCGCGCTGGCGGCGCACGGCGCGGCGGTGCATCCATGCACGCAACGAGAGCCACCAATGGGTGATCGCACCGAGCGCCAATATGCCCTCGTCGCCCTCATCCTCGTCATTGTCGAACAAAAGCTCGTCCTCGCGCGGGTCAGCGGCGGCCGGCTCTTCCATGACGGCGAAGCCGTTCTTGCGTCCGGTCAGCGCCGCGCCGTAGGCGAACAGCCAGAGCGCCGGCGCGGCCAAAAGCACGGCAAGCACGCTGGCGATCAGCCCGGTCGGATAGCCGCCGATGAGGACACCGGGAATCTTGAGCACCATGTCGCCGAACACGCCGCCGAGGCCGGTCGGCAGCGGCCAGGTCTTGGGCGGGACGATGCAGCCGGCGATCGCGGCGCAGAGCAGCGCGAAACCGAACCAGTACAGGCCGCGCTTGGGCAGCCTGTCGACGCCGCGCGCCGAAAACAGGAGGTAGCCCCAGATCACCGCCGGAACCAGCGCGGCAACCGCGGCGAGGCCGAAAAACTGCATGGCAAGGTCGGAGAACACCGCGCCGGCATAGCCCATGGCGTTGGTGACGATGTTGTTCGTCGCGTGCGAGAAGCTTGGATCGGCAACGTTCCAGGTGGCGAGGCTGGCGATCCCGAAGGCAACAGTCAGGAACAGGCCGACGCCGACAAGCCGGCCGACCTGGCGTCGCGCGAAAGCCTGGATGCCGTGCCCCGTATCGGCCATCGCGAGCGGTGCTGAAGCCCCTGAACGCATGCTCTTCCCCGTCAGTGATTGCCTGGCCAAAGCACATGACGCACTCCGGCAGATTCGGAGGCCAGACTAGCCGTGGGAAGGTTAAGGCTGCATTAACTATAAGGCCGGTGGAGCCACTCCCATCGCATGAAAATCTTCCGGCCAACCCAGCCGCATGAAAATGGCGGGCGCGTTGGCTCGCCATCCATTCGTTTTGGGATCGGACAGCGCGTTACTTGTTGGCCCCGCCAAGCGCCTTCACATTGGCGCAGAACTCGGCATGCGCCTTGCTCATCGCCGCGTCCTGGCATTCCTTCATCATGGCGTCCTGCTTCTCCTTCGGCATGGCCATGAAGGCGGCCTTGAATTCTTCCATCGGCTTCATGGTTTTCATGCTGGAATCGGTGAAGAACGGCGCCATGTTGTCCGGTTCGTCGAGAGCACCGGCAAGTGCCACGCCACTGACCATGCAAAGCGCGAGTGCCCCGAGGCAGATATTCTTGAAGTTCATGAGAAAATTCCTTCCCCGTGTTTAAAAGCGATCGTCGGAACGGCCATTCGTCCCCACAGTTCGGGGCCTGGGCGGTCGATGTTTCCTCGAAAAGCTTGTTCACGCGAACGTGATTGCTTGAATCCGGCAGCGGCAGAATGCCTGCACCAAAAAAGGAGGCCCGGATGCGATCCGGGCCTCAAGGCGTGAACTCCTTTCGGGAGTGTCACGACGGGATTTTTTTCGAGGCAATTGCAGGGTGCAAGTGCGTTGCCGCCCGCGATTGCGTGGAACAGGCAGGGGGACCGGCGGGAGGAGGATCCGCCGGCCCCGTTGGCCAAGCCGGCCTTACGGCACAACTTCGCCATGCTGGGAGATGTCGAGACCCTCGACCTCTTCCTGGGTCGTCGGACGCAGCCCAACCAGAGCCTTGACGACGTAGAGGATCACGAAGGTGGCGACGGCCGTCCATACGATGGTGACCGCGACGCCGTAGATCTGCTTGCCGAGCGAAGCACCCGACGACAGGCTGTTGATCGCAGGATCGGCCAGCACGCCGGTGAGCAGGGCGCCGACCACGCCGCCGACGCCGTGCACGCCGAAGGCGTCCAGCGAGTCGTCATAGCCGAACATGTGCTTCACCTTGACCGCCGAGATGTAGCAGATGACGCCGGCAAGGATGCCGACGATGAAGGCGCCGGTCGGGTTGACGAAGCCGGAAGCCGGCGTCACCGCGACGAGGCCAGCGACGGCACCCGAGATGATGCCGAGCACCGAAGGCTTCTTGGCGACGATCCATTCGGCGAACATCCAGGCCAGCGCCGCCGCGGCGGTGGCGACCTGGGTGTTGAGCATGGCCGCACCGGCAAGGCCGTCAGCCGCCAGTTCCGAACCGGCGTTGAAGCCGAACCAGCCAACCCACAGCAGTGAGGCGCCGATCACCGAATAGACCAGGTTGTGCGGCGCCATGTTGGTGGTGCCGTAGCCTTCGCGCTTGCCCAGGACCAGCGCGCAGACCAAGCCCGCGACACCGGCATTGATGTGGACGACCGTGCCGCCGGCGAAGTCGAGCACGCCAGCTGAGCCGAGGAAGCCGCCGCCCCAGACCCAATGCGCGATCGGCACGTAGACGATGAGCAGCCAGAGCGCCATGAAGATCAGCAGTGCCGAGAATTTGAACCGTTCGGCGAAGGCGCCGGCAATCAGCGCCGGGGTGATGATGGCAAAGGTCATCTGGAACATCGAGAAGACGAACTCGGGAATGTTCGCGACCCCCGGCAGCCACAACGACGAGGTCGTGATGCCGTGGTGGAAGAATTTCGAGGCGCCGCCGATATAGCTGTTCATGCCGCCGCCGTCGGAGAAGGCCAGCGAATAGCCGAACATGAACCACAGCACCGTCACCAGGCAGGTGATGGCAAAGCTCTGCATGATGGTGGCAAGCACGTTCTTCTTGCGCACCATGCCGCCGTAGAACAGCGCCAGGCCGGGGATGGTCATCATCAGCACCAGCGCCGTCGAGGTCAGCATCCAGGCGGTGTTGCCGGTGTCGAGCACTGGCGTTGGCGCGGCGGCCGCGGCGGCCGGAGCCGCTTCCTGCGCGAAGGCGGCGACGCTGCCCAACGCTGCGAGAGCGAGCGAGCCCAAAAGGGCGGCGCGTCCCGTCGTCTTCAAGGTAGAAGAAATATTCATTGAACTCTCCATTGGAATACGTGTTCGCCGCTCAGAGCGCGTCGGTGTCTGTTTCGCCGGTGCGGATGCGAACCGCCTGATCGATGCCGAAAACGAAGATCTTGCCGTCGCCGATCTGGCCGGTCTTGGCGGCCGCCGTGATGGCTTCGACGGCCTTGTCGACCATGTCGCCACTGACCGCGACCTCGATCTTGATCTTCGGCAGGAAACTGACCGCGTATTCCGCCCCGCGATAGATTTCCGTATGCCCCTTCTGACGCCCGTAGCCTTTGACTTCGGTGACGGTCAGGCCCTGGATGCCGACGGCGGTCAGCGCTTCGCGTACCTCGTCGAGCTTGAACGGCTTGATGATTGCCATCACGATTTTCATAAGGTTTCACCCTTTGCTGTTGCGGTGACCCGCGTTTGCACGACTTCACCGATCCCAAAGAGCCGGAGAGTGCCAACAAGGATTCAAGCTTCATGCCAATTGCGGAGGCAGAACATTAACCCGTTGTAAACAAAAGGATTGAGAGGCTGTCGGCCGCCTCGTGCACGCAGGCACGCCAAAGCGTATGCACAAAAAATGTGCAATTTTTCGAAATTGCCTATTTCGCCGGCTTTGTGCATGGGACCGAAACACGGAGCCGGTTTTCGCGGACAAACGGTTTTCGTTTGTCCAGAGATCCTGCTCAAACAAGACTCGCATTGCTCAACGCTTGAGCCGGATCAAGCCTTCCTGGGCCATCGAGGCGATCAGCGTGCCGTCGCGTGCATAGAGCGTACCGCGGCTGAAGCCGCGCGATCCCGAGCTCGACGGGCTGTCCTGCGCATAGAGCAGCCAGCCGTCGAGCGCGTGCGGCCGGTGGAACCACATGGAATGGTCGAGGCTCGCCGCCTGGATATCGGGATCGAACAGGCCGCGCCCATGCGCGAAGGTAGAGGTGTCGAGCAGCGTCATATCGGAGAGATAGGCGAGCAACACCGATTGCAGCGCGCGGTCGTCGGGAACCGGCCCGGCAAGGCGGATCCAGACATTCTGGCGGGGCGGCAGCTTGTCGCGGCTTTCATAGTGCTGGAGATTGACCGGCCTGAGCTCCAGCGGCCGCTCGCGCGCCCAGAAGCGGCGCACCGCGTCCGGCACGCGCTCGGCTTTTTCGAGCAGCTGACGCTGCGTCTGCAGACCTTCCGGCGGCGGCACGTCGTCGGGCAGCGCGAATTGGTGTTCGAGCCCCTTCTCGTCGACCTGGAACGAGGCTTCCAGCGAAAAGATCGCCTGTCCGTGCTGGATCGCCAGCACGCGGCGGGTGGTGAAGGAGCCGCCGTCGCGAATGCGGTCGACCTCGTAGATGATCGGCACCTTGATGTCGCCAGGCCGCATGAAATAGCCGTGCAGCGAATGCACGAAGCGGTCCGGCTCCACCGTACGCTGCGCCGCCACCAGGGCCTGGGCGATGGTCTGGCCGCCGAACACGCGCTGCCACTCCACCTGGGGGCTGCGACCACGATACAGATTGTGTTCCAGCCTCTCGAGGTCGAGAATGCCGAGAAGCTCGTCCATGGCCGCCGTCATGTTTTGTGACCTCGCCGCAAAATTGCTATGGCGGTTTCCGACAGGAAGAACGAGCCGTCAAGGGCGCAAGCCCCGGTCGACGCGCAAGGAGCCAAGACTATGGAACGCAAGGCGGACGCCAAGACCAGATCCGGGCTCGATGTCCTCGTCGCCGGCGCCGGCTATGTCGGCCTGGCCACCGCCGTCTCGCTGAAGCAGGCCCGCCCGGGCCTTGCCGTGGCGCTGGTCGATGCCGCGCCCGCCGGCGCCTGGCAAAGGGATGGCCGCGCCTCGGCGATCGCCGCGGCCGCCTGCCGCATGCTCGACCAGCTCGGCGTCTGGGCCGAGATCGCGCCGCGGGCGCAGGCGATCACCGAGATGATCATCACCGATTCGCGCAGCGCCGACCCGGTGCGCCCGGTCTTCCTGACCTTCGGCGGCGAAGTGGCGCCGGGCGAGCCCTTCGCGCATATGGTCGCCAACCGGGCGCTGAACGGCGCCTTGCGGGTCAGGGCCGAAAAGCTCGGCATCGACATCATCGAAGGCGTTGCCGTCCAAGGCTTCGAAACCAATAGTGCCGGCATCACGGTGCATCTGGCCGACGGTGCCGCACTGACGGCGCGGCTTTTGGTTGCCGCCGACGGTGTCAATTCGAAGCTGCGCGACATGGCCGGCATCAAGACCGTGAAGTGGGACTATGGCCAGTCGGGCATCGTCTGCACCGTGGCGCATGAACGTCCGCACAATGGCCGCGCCGAAGAGCACTTTTTACCGGCCGGCCCCTTCGCCACCTTGCCGCTGAAACCCGACGAGGACGGCACCAACCGCTCGTCGATCGTCTGGGTCGAACGCGCGGAGGATGCCAAGGCGCTCGTCGAAGGCGACGATCTCGTCTTCGAGCACGAACTCGAACTGCGCTTCGGCCTGAAGCTCGGCGAAATCCGCGTCGCCGACAAGCCGCGCGCCTGGCCGCTCGGCCTGACCATCGCGCGTGCCTTCGTCGCCCCGCGCATCGCGCTCGCCGGCGACGCCGCCCATGGCATCCACCCGATCGCCGGACAGGGCCTCAATCTCGGCTTCAAGGATGTGGCCGCCCTTGCCGAGGTGATCGTCGAGGCGGACCGGCTCGGCCAGGACATCGGCGCGCTCGACGTGCTCGAGCGCTACCAGCAATGGCGCCGTTTCGACACGGTGCAGATGGGCATCACGACGGACGTGCTGAACCGGCTGTTTTCCAACGACATCGCCCCGCTGCGCACCGTCCGCGACATCGGCCTCGGCCTCGTCGAACGCATGCCGCGCCTGAAGGATTTCTTCATCCGCCAGGCGTCGGGACTGTCCGCCGGCACGCCGCGCCTGTTGAAGGGCGAAGCGATCTGACCGTCTCACGGGCGGACACACCAGGGTGTGCGGTCAAGCCTAGTTGACCTCGAAACCGAGCTTCTGCCGCAGCCGCAAAATGCGTTGGTCGGCGATCTCGAGGCGCTTCTCGCCGCCCTGGGCGGCGCGGTTGACCATCTGCAGGAGATCGTTGCGTTCCGACACGTCGAGACGCTCGCGCAGGAACGGCGCCAGTTTGTCGATGACGATGGTCGTGTCATCGATCTGCGCGGCCGCCCATTTGGCGTAGATCACCGCCTCGTCGGTCTTCTTCTTGTCGGCGATTTCCGAGATCACCGACCGGATGACGGCCTCGCGCTGCGGCAGCACCGGCCCATTCTCGGAGACGATCGCGGTGATGAGCGTTGCCGCCGCCACCACCGGGTCGTCGATCGCCGTCAGCGGCGACAGGGCCGCCTGCTTGCGCAGTTTCTTGCGACGCACGGAGCCCTGGACCCGGCCGATCACATCGGCAACGTCACGCGCGGCCTCGTTCATGGCCTTCATCCGGTACCACCAGAGCGCGGCCGCTCCGAGCACGCCAAGAACAGCAATCAGGAAAGGCATGTCGGATTCCCCCAAGATCCCGCGACGATAGGAGAACTCTCAGCTTGCTTCAACGGCGAAGAAATCTCGGCCGCTCCGCCAGCACCTATTCCGTTGGGCCGCAGGCAAACAATCCTGCCTATGATCCCGGCACATTGTAGATCGCGCGCACCTCGATGGTGCCCAGTTCAGCCAGCGGAATGTCGCCGGCGATGTCCAGCGCCTGCTCGAGACTGTCGGCTTCGATCATGACGAAACCGAGCAGCTGCTCCTTGGTTTCGGCGAAAGGGCCGTCGGTGATCAGGCGCTTGCCCTCGCGCCGTCGCACCGACTTCGACGTCCTCACCGATTGCAGCGCCTGCGCGATGATCAGCTTGCCCGCTTGATCCAAGGACCTGTCATAGGCCAGCGAATCGGCATCGAGCTTGGCCATCCCCTCCGGGGTCAGCGCGTAGAGGTCTTTCTCCTCACCATAGACCAGGCAGACATATTTCATTTCGAACTCCCGTGCTGCGATGAATCATAGGATGCCGCGACAAGCATGTCAGCCTTGCCGTCGACCGCCGCCGCGTGGTCGAGAAAGCACGCCGCGACCGCGATGATGGCGACAGCCGCCAGCAGCCTGCCGAAACCGGACGCCGGCGGATCCAGCCAGAAGTCTTGCCGCCGCTGAGCCTTGCGGCCCGGGTTGTTCCACAGCGCGAAAAACAGATTATCCATGTGAACCTCCATCCGGCCACAACCCCGTGGCCGCCCGCAGGACGGTCGGGCCGGATGGAAGTCGACATTTTTGCACGCACTTTTTTCAAAAAGTTCGAAAGCGTCGCAGCCCAACACCGCGCAATGTCCAAAGAGCACAGTGGCCTTCGTGTCCGCGCGCGCTATAGTTGGCCTGACGCCGGGCTCACCCAGACAACCAGCCAAGACAACCGGCCACCGCAACCAAGGAGGACTTCATGGACCGCACTGCAAACGCCGTCTGGAAAGGCAATCTGAAAGAGGGCCAGGGCACGCTCGACACGCAGAGCGGGACGCTCAAGGGCACGCCCTATTCGTTCAAGGCGCGCTTCGAGGACGAGAGCGGTAAATCCGGCACCAATCCGGAAGAGCTGATCGCGGCGGCTCACGCCGGCTGCTACGCCATGCAGCTTTCGCACTTCCTGGCCGAGAACGGCACGCCCGCCGCCGAACTCGACGCCAAGGCCGTGGTGACGTTGGTTCCCGGCACCGGCATCACCGGCAGCGCCATCACGCTGGTCGGCAAGGTGCCGGGCATCGATGCGGCAAAATTTGGGGAATTGGCCGAGAAAGCCAAGGCCGAATGCCCAGTCTCGAAGGCGCTCGGCGCCATCAACGTATCGCTCGACGCCCGGCTCGGCTGAGCAGGCCGACCTGAAGTGACGAACGCCGGCCTGAGAGCCGGCGTTTTCGTTATGGGCGCCGGCGCCCTGAGCGGCGAACCCTCAACCGCCCAGCGCGTCAAGCCGGGCGCGTAGTGCGGCGACTTCCTGCTCCAGCGCCTCCAATCTCGCCTCCAGGTCGGAGGCAGGCATGGCTGGCGCGCTCCGCTGCGCCGAAAGGGCAGCAATGTCCACCGGGCCGGCGAGGAGATGCACGTAGCGGTCCTCGCGTTGGCCTGGCCCGCGCGGGATTTCCTGGATCAGCGGCGGGCGACGGCCGATCAGCATATCGAGTTCACCCCGCAGCGCCTCGATCGACGAAAACCGCGCCATGCGCTCGGCGCGCGCCAGGAGTTCATGCGCCGTTTGCGGCCCGCGCAACAGGAGCAGGCCGAGCAAGGCGGTCTGCGGCGTGGTCAGCGAGAAGCGCTGCGCCATCTGATGCTCATAGCGCTCCACGCGAGAGCCGAACATCTGCCGCACCAGCCCCTTCTGCTCGAGCAGCTTCAATGCCCGGTGCACCTCTGTCTGCTCCAGCGCCATGACAGGTTCGCGCGCCGTCTTCTGGTTGGCGGCGGCGAGTGCTGCATTGAGCGTCAGCGGGTAGACATCCGGCGTCAGCTCCTTCTTCTCGATCAGGCAGCCAAGCACGCGGGCTTCGACGGGGGAAAGGATGGGAAGGTCTTCGCTCATTGGATGAGTATCCTTTTTGAGGCCGGCGGGACAGCGCCCCCCTCTGTCCTGCCGGACATCTCCCCCACTTGGGGGGAGATCGGCAGCTTCGCCGACAGCACATCATCCTTCAACCTTGAAGATTGGCGAAAGCCGTAGTGACAGCCAATCTCCCCACCCGTGGGGGAGATGTCCGGCAGGACAGAGGGGGGCGCGAAGGATCGCCGTGTTTGAGATTGCCGCGAGCGAACCCGCCTAAACCCGTCTCTCCACCATCATCTTCTTGATCTCGGCGATTGCCTTGGCCGGGTTCAGCCCCTTGGGACAGGTCTGGGCGCAGTTCATGATGGTGTGGCAGCGGTAGAGACGGAACGGGTCCTCGAGATTGTCGAGGCGCTCGCCCTTGGCTTCGTCGCGGCTGTCGATCAGCCAGCGATAGGCCTGCAGCAGGGTTGCGGGGCCGAGATAGCGGTCGCCGTTCCACCAGTAGCTCGGGCACGAGGTCGAGCAACAGGCGCACAATATGCATTCGTAGAGCCCGTCGAGCTTCTCGCGGTCCTCATGGCTCTGCAGCCATTCCTTGGCCGGCTCCGGCGACACCGTCTTCAGCCACGGCTCGATGGAGGCGTGCTGGGCGTAGAAATTGGTGAGGTCGGGCACCAGATCCTTCACCACCTGCATGTGCGGCAGCGGGTAGACTTTCACGGCGCCGGAAATGTCGTCGCAGCCCTTGGTGCAGGCCAGCGTGTTGGAGCCGTCGATGTTCATGGCGCAGGAGCCGCAAATGCCTTCGCGGCAGGAGCGACGCAAGGCCAGCGTCGGGTCGATCTTGTTCTTGATCCACAGCAGCGCGTCGAGCACCATCGGCCCGCAATCGTCCATGTCGACGAAATAGGTGTCGATGCGCGGATTCTCATCATCGTCGGGCGACCAGCGGTAGATGCGGTATTCCCGCAGATTGGTGGCGCCCTCCGGCTTCGGCCAGGTCTTGCCCTGCTGGATCTTCGAGTTCTTGGGGAGCGTCAGTTCGACCATTTACCTCAGGTCCTTTCGGATGACGAGCTTCAGCCCGGACCAGATTTCATTGACGGCGGCGACCTTCACATCGACAAGGTCGAGCTTCAGCGCTTCAGTGCGGACAACGCCTTCGGTGACGTCGGTCGGCACCTTCGACGCCTTTTTCGGCCAGGACACCCAGACCATGCCGTCGCGCTTGATCGCCGCTTCGACATCGCCCAGGCGATCCTCGATCTCGGCGCGCTGTCGGGTGAAGGCATGGACGGCGTCGTATCTTTGATGGCTGCCTGAAATGTCGGACCATTCGGCAAGCCGGTCGACCTCGGCAAAATCGACGGCGCTGGCCAATGCATCGAGTTCCGCAGGCAGCGCGATGAAGGCGGCGGTCATACCGTCCTTCAGGCCGAGCTTGGCCGGAAGGGGCGTGCCGGAATATCCCGCTGCCACCAGCGCCATGGTCAATACACCCTGGCCTTTGGCGCGATCTTGGCCGGGTTGATACCGCCGTCGGCTTCCTTGCGCTGCAATTCGGTGTGCACCGGGCGATAGCTGAGCGTCACCTCGCCGGCTTCGTTGAGCCGGGCCAGCGTATGCTTGCGCCAGGTCACGTCGTCGCGCGCCGAAAAGTCCTCGCGGGCGTGTGCGCCACGGCTCTCCTTGCGCGCCGCGGCGCCATAGACCGTGGTGATGGCATTGGCCATCAAATTTTCCAGCTCAAGCGTCTCGACCAGGTCGGAGTTCCAGATCATCGAGCGGTCGGACACTTTTATGTCCTTGAGCTCGCCCCAGATCTGCGAGACGCGCTTGCAGCCATTGTCCAGCGATTCCTGGGTGCGGAACACCGCCGCGTCCTCCTGCATCGCCTTCTGCATCTTCTCCCGCAGCACCGCCGTCGGCGTCGAGCCATTGGCGTGGCGCAGCCGGTCGAAGCGATCCATGATCTTTTCTACAGAGGCTTCGTTGGGCGAAGGGATAGCTGAATTGCGGTCGATGACCTGGCCAGCCCGGATCGCCGCCGCGCGGCCGAACACGACCAGATCGATCAGCGAGTTCGAGCCCAGCCGGTTGGCGCCGTGCACCGAGGCGCAGCCCGCCTCGCCGACAACCATCAGCCCGGGCGACACCCGGTCCGGGTTCTCCGCCGTCGGGCTCAGCACTTCGCCCCAATAATTGGTCGGCACGCCACCCATATTGTAGTGCACCGTCGGCAGCACGGGGATCGGCTCCTTGGTCAGATCGACGCCGGCGAAGATCTTGGCCGATTCCGAAATGCCGGGCAGCCGCTCATGCAGGACGGCCGGGTCGAGATGGTCGAGATGCAGGAAGATGTGGTCCTTCTTCGGGCCGACGCCGCGGCCCTCGCGGATTTCCAGCGTCATGCAGCGCGACACCACATCGCGCGAGGCAAGGTCCTTGGCCGACGGCGCGTAGCGCTCCATGAAGCGCTCGCCTTCGGAATTGACGAGATAGCCGCCCTCGCCGCGCGCGCCTTCGGTGATCAGGCAGCCGGCACCATAGATTCCGGTCGGGTGGAACTGCACGAACTCCATGTCCTGCAGCGGGAAGCCGGCCCTGGCTGCCATGCCGCCGCCGTCGCCGGTGCATGTGTGTGCCGACGTCGCCGAGAAATAGGCGCGGCCATAGCCGCCGGTCGCCAGCACCACCATCTTGGCCGAGAACCGGTGGATGGTGCCGTCGTCGAGATTCCAGGCGACGACGCCGGTGCAGGTGCCGTCCGGCTCCATGATCAGGTCGAGCGCGAAATACTCGATGAAGAACTGCGCGTTGTGCTTCAGCGACTGGCCATAGAGCGTGTGCAGCATGGCATGGCCGGTTCGGTCGGCGGCGGCACAGGTGCGTTGCACGGGCGGGCCTTCGCCGAAATTCATCATCATGCCGCCGAACGGCCGCTGATAGATCTTGCCCTCTTCGGTGCGCGAGAACGGCACACCGTAGTGCTCGAGCTCGTAGACGGCGGCGGGCGCCTGCTGGACCATGTACTCCTGCGCGTCGATGTCGCCCAGCCAGTCCGACCCCTTGACGGTATCGAAGAGATGCCATTGCCAGTTGTCCGGGCCCATATTGGCGAGCGAAGCGGCAATGCCGCCTTGCGCGGCCACCGTGTGCGAGCGGGTCGGGAACACCTTGGTGATGCACGCCGTGCGCAGGCCCTGTTCGGCCATGCCGAGCGTGGCGCGCAGGCCAGCCCCTCCGGCGCCGACGACCACCACATCGAATTTGTGGTCGACGAAAGTGTAGCCTGCCGTATTGGCCGATTTCGCGTCCTTGGCCAAATCAGCCTCCGAATGCCAGCTTGAGCAGGGCGAAGATCGAGGCGACGCCGACCACTACCGTGAAAAAAGTATTGAGCGCGATGAGCGCCAGCTTCATGCCTTCGGCATGCACGTAATCCTCGATGATCACCTGCATGCCGATACGCATGTGATAAAGGGGAGAAATGAGCACCAGTGCCATCACCAGGGCCACCAGCGGATTGGCGAGCGCTGCGCGCACCTCAGCATAGCTGGCGCCGTTGAGCGCAATCAGGAAGCCGGTGAAAAACAGGATCAGCGGAATGTTGGCGATTGCCGTCAGCCGCTGGCGCCAGAAATGCCCGGTGCCTTCGCGGGCGGAACCCAGGCCGCGGACCCTGGCCAGCGGCGTGCGCATGTCGGTTTTGCCAGTGCTCATGATCAGGCTCCCCGCGCCATGTAGCCGGCGACCCAGATCAGTAATGTGAGCAGGATCGAGCCGGCCAGCGTCGCCCAGGCGATCTTCGACGCCGTGTGCTTTTCGAGACCGGCGCCGGTGTCCCAGACAAGGTGGCGCACACCGCCCAGCATGTGGTGCATCAGCGCCCAGGTGTAGCCGAACAGGATGAGCCGGCCGAGCCAGGTGCCGAAGGCCCAGTTGACCCAGTCGAAGGCGCCTTGCGAGCTTGCCGCCGCCATCAGCCAGATCGCGACCAGCAGCGTGCCGAAATAGAGCGCACCGCCGGTGATGCGATGGATGATCGACATCATCATGGTGATCGGCGGCCGGTAGACCGTCAGATGCGGCGACAGTGGCCGTTCACGTCTGGCATTGGCGCGGGTGGCTGGTGATCTGCTCATGGCTCCCCCAGTTCGACGTCCGGAGCCGCGATGGAAAGCGGCATTTGCCGCCCTTATGTATGACTTCGGACAGCGGGTTTCTAATGCTCTTTTTGCACCGCGTCAAAGCCAGAAAATCGTTTTGGAAACGTCATTTAGTCTGACAAAAAGGCAGGCTCGGGCTTCAATCGATTAGGGGCTGGTAGCCCGCGCCGCGGTCAATGTCGCTGCAGTGCAGCATACGCAACTCGTTAGCTGTGCGGTCTATCGCCTGCAGGTCCGCGGCGTCGAGCCCCTCTTCATCACCAGCGCCTCGCGCCCGTCGATCACGATTGCGTTATGCGTGGCGGCTTCCTGATAGCGGCTGGACTGGTTGGCGGGCGACGCCACGAATTCTTCGGTCGCGCCGTCCGGCCCGATCACACGCAACGACGAGCCGAGATTCTGAATGGTGATCGCGCTGCCATTGCCGCATCCATAGGTTGCCGTACCCACTGCGGATCGCGGCGCGGTAAGGTCGGTGGTGATCTTGGTTGGCGATGTCGGAGGCGCCACGGCTGCCATGGATTGCTGAGCCGGCGCGGGCGAGACGGTGTTGGCCGCCATCGGCGCATTGTCCTGCGGCACACAGGCGGCAACGATGGCGAGCAACGGGAGAAAGGACACCCAAACCGACCGGCGCAACGCCATATGGTGTCCTCCCCTGCGGCAAGCTAGCCGCTATGCTTTGCCAAGATCAAGATCGACCCGATGGCTGGCGGCGATGGTGCGGCCAAGCATGGCCGAATGATGGCCACGGGGTTTTCCCTCAAGTCGGAAATTAACCATGTTTGACGAGACATCGCCGGCAAACGCGCCGGCCTCTTAACAAAGGTTAAGAAAAGGTTAATTTCTGATTCGAGGAGCCAATGCATGTCGTCCAAGAACGCGTCAGCGGTTTTGGGACAACGGCATGCATCCAAACAAGGAGTAAGGCGCGTCGCGACGCGCTTTGGCCTCTACCATCAGGGGCCTCTAACCATCAGGAGGACGTCATGCGTTCCAACTCTGGCAGATCGCGCCTCGCGGCGCTCATCGTGGCCGCCTCGGTCGCCGGCCTGACGACACCCGCACTTGCGGGGGCTCGCCACCAGGATCGCGTCTACGCCGATTCCCTCGGCAATCTCGTCATCGACAGCTCAGCCGGCTACAAGCGCATCATCGTTGGCGAAGGCAAGCTCGCCAAGCGACTGTCCGACTACACCAGCGCCGGCCAGCCCAAGGTGATCTACCAGGACGAAGCCGATGAGATATCGGGCGGCAGCGATTGCTACCGGCCGCCGGTCTTCGTCAAGGGCAGAAGCTACATGTACGGACTTTCCGAAGGCGAGATGCCCGAACTCAGCCCCTGCCGCTAAAGCATGATTCCGAAAAGTGGAACCGGTTTTCGGAAGAGATCATGCTCCAAGAAAAGAGCTGGATCAGGATGACGGTCCAACCAAACGTCACCCTGATCTGGAACTCACGACCATTGCATTAGCTGGCCACTCGCCTCCCGGCCCGGCTGAGACACGCACGCAGTCGCGTCCGGCATTCTTCGCCAGATAAAGCGCCTCGTCGGCGCGCCGCATGAGATCGGCAATGGTTTCGCCCGGATGAAGTTCGGCAACCCCGAAGCTCGCCGTGCAGCGATTGTCGGCCGGCAGCCCGTCGATGGGCAGTGTGCCGAACGCGCTGCGCGTGCCCTCGGCGAACAGCCGGGCGCCGGCAAGGTTGGTTCCCGTCAGGATGATGGCGAACTCCTCGCCACCGATCCGGCCCGCGGCGTGGTGGCCGGCGGCGGCCTCTCGGAGGAGGCCGGCGAAGGTCTCGATCACCCGGTCGCCGGACGCATGGCCGAAACCGTCGTTTATGCTCTTGAAATGATCCAGATCGGCGATCACCAGCGCGACCGGCACGCCTTGCCGCACGGCGCCGAGCACCGCCAGCTCGGCCTGGCGCGTGAAGCCCCCGCGATTGAGCAACCCCGACAGCATATCCATCTCCGACTTCGAGATCACTTCGGCCAGCACATCGCGAGCGAGTATCGCCAGCGTCAGCAGCGCAAGCGCCAGAGCGAAGACGGTGCCGAGCGACTGCGACACCAACGCGTAGCTGCTTTGCAGGTAGGCCTGCGGATTGGCACCCCAGCCGCCGAGCGCATGGG
Organism: Mesorhizobium sp. LNHC221B00; assembly: GCF_000502935.1. Lineage (NCBI taxonomy): Bacteria > Pseudomonadati > Pseudomonadota > Alphaproteobacteria > Hyphomicrobiales > Phyllobacteriaceae > Mesorhizobium > Mesorhizobium sp. LNHC221B00. Next base: position 74,434 of record NZ_AYWR01000014.1, read on the forward strand.
CGATGAACGGCTTGGAGGCGAACTGCAGGCCACTGGCCGCGAGCACCCCCATCAATATGAGATCGAGCCGGCCACGCCTTTGTCTTGACGACCAGACGATGGCCAGCCCGACGAACTGCATGACGGCATAGGGAAGCTGGTAGGCCATCATGCGGACCAGCGATTGGCGCGGCAGGTCCTGCACGAAATAGACGGCGACAGTGGCGGCGAACAGGAAGAACAGCATCGGCGACCATGGCGGCGCCACGCCGTATTTGCGGGCCAGCCCGCCATTGAAGGCGATGGTGGCGGCAAGGAAGACCGCGAAGGCTGCGACCACCGGGAGCCGCGCATCGCTGAAGGCGGGAATGCTGAATTCGATGGCCGAATAGACCACGCCCAGCAGGTAGCCGAAGGCAAACCAGCGCGCCGGCGCGCGGCCGGCATCATGCAACGCGACCGCCATGAAGGCTGCCGCCAGCAGGCCGGCAACCGATACGTTGATCAACAGGATGAAGTTGGCGCCGCTCATCTTCTTTAAACCCCGAGCCCCACCTAAGCATCGACGGGCGAAAAAGACGTTAACGCGAGGCCGGGCGCGCGTGATCAGCTCACCTTGAGCGGCTCCGCCACGAACACCGCTTCCGGTCGCTCGTAGGACAGGCGCACACTGTCGCGGCCGTTCTTCTTGGCCTTGTAGAGCGCCTCGTCCGCGCGGCGCATCAGGGGCTCCAGCGCCTCGCCGCCGCTGCGCGCCGCCACGCCGAAACTGGCGGTGACCTTGGTGCCCGGAGGAAGCCCGTCGACGCTGCCGGCCGAATAAAGCGTGCGCACGGCCTCGGCGAACAATCGCGCCGACGCGAGATCGCTGAGCGGCAGGAGCACGGCGAATTCCTCGCCGCCGATACGCCCCGCGGCACCCCTCGTCCCGGCCGCCGCCCGAAGCTTGGCGGCGAAGTCGGCGATCACGCGGTCGCCCGCCGCATGGCCATGCACATCGTTGAGCGCCTTGAAGTGGTCGAGATCGGCCAGCACCAGGGCCACCGGGAATTTTGCCCTGGCGCAAGTCTCCAGCAGCATCGCGGCGCGCTCCTCGAAACCGCGGCGGTTGAGCAGGCCCGACAGCGGATCGGTAAACGTCTCGGTCTTCAGCGCCTTCATCACGTCGAGTGCGGCGGCGGTGAACAGGCAGAGCGCGATCAGCAGCGACAAAAGCGCGTGCGACAGCAGCGCGGTCGTCCAGTAGGACGAACCATAGAACCCGTCATAGCTGGCAAACGGGCCGTGCGCGATGACCACGACGAGGGTGCGGACGAAGAAATTGAGGCCTGACAGCAGCGACAACACGAACAGGATTTTTTCCGTCGGGCCGTGGTTGCGCACCGGCCTGAGTTCGGCGGCGACCAGCAGACTGATGCCTCCGAAGGCGAAATTCATCGCCAGGATACGCCAGGTGAGATCCGGCGCCACGAACAGGAACCAACAGAAGGACACCAGCCCGCCAAGCGCCAGAACTCCGATCCCGACATAAGGCACCTTGCGGCCGTAGCGGGCGACAATGGCGCTGGACAGGCAGCAGCCGGCAATGGCGAAGCAGATGTTGGACACCAGCTTGGTCAGCGCCATGCCGATGGGCAAGGTGAAATACTGGAACAGAAAGCCCGGCGCCGAGACGCAGTAACTGAGCGCCAGCACCGCCAGATAGGGACGATGGCGCTGATAGGCCCATAGCACGAGGAACGCCGCGCCGAGGGCTAGCGCGATCGTCGGATTGAGCAGCGCTATCAACAGACCGGTGTCCAAAAGACGGTGACTTCCCCTCGCTGACGTCGGGGAAGAGCTTAGAGCGCAAGCCCAAACAAGCGGTTAAGCCGAGCCATGTCTCGACATATTGTCAGGGAACCCCAACCCGCGGCCAGCGTTCTGAGGTCACAATCGGGAGCAGCCCATGGCCGACATGATTACACTGACCGACCACGAAGCAATCCGCTCGTGGGCTGCCGGACGAGCCGGTTTTCCCGCGATCGTCGACATATCGCCCGAAGCGGGAACACAGCCCATGTTGAGGCTGGTCTTTGGCCAGCATGCCTACCAGGATCAAGACCAGCCGGAACGGCCGATCAATGCCGGAGGCTATGAACTCGTCGAATGGGACGAATGGTTCAGGCTCTTCGAAGAGCAGCAGTTGGCGCTTGTGGTCGCTGCCGACCAGCCGGGACGCCGGGAGGAGTTCCACGAGCTCGTCCGCCGCGACGGAAAGCCTTGAACCCGAGCCCATTTGGCTCGGGTTCTGTTGAAGTTGGGATTATTTCCAGTCGCGGATGTCGACGAAGTGGCCGGCGATCGCCGCCGCCGCCGCCATCGCCGGCGAGACTAGGTGGGTGCGGCCCTTGAAGCCCTGCCGGCCCTCGAAATTGCGGTTCGAGGTCGAGGCGCAGCGCTCATGCGGCTTCAGCCGGTCGTCGTTCATGGCCAGGCACATCGAGCAGCCCGGCTCGCGCCAGTCGAAGCCGGCGGCGAGGAAGATCTTGTCGAGACCCTCGGCTTCCGCCTGTTCCTTGACCAGGCCGGAGCCCGGCACGATCATCGCATCGACATGCGCACTGACCGTTTTGCCTTCGACCACCTTGGCGACGGCGCGCAGATCCTCGATACGGCCATTGGTGCAGGAGCCGATGAAGACGCGGTCGAGCGCGATGTCGGTGATCTTCGTCCCCGGCGTCAGGCCCATATAGTCGAGCGCGCGCTGCTTGGAGGTGCGCTTGTTCTCATCGGTGATGTCGGCCGGGTTCGGCACGATACCTTGCACCGAGACGACATCCTCGGGCGACGAACCCCAGGAGACGATCGGCGGCAGCTTGGCCGCGTCGAGCACGATCACCTTGTCGAAATGCGCGCCTTCGTCGGACTGCAGCGTCTTCCAGTATCCGAGTGCCGCATCCCAGGCCGCGCCCTTCGGCGCGCGGGGCTTGTCCTTGACATAGGCGAAGGTCGTCTCGTCGGCGGCGATCAGGCCGGCGCGCGCGCCGCCTTCGATCGACATGTTGCAGATCGTCATGCGGCCTTCCATCGACAGCGAGCGGATCGCCTCGCCGGCATATTCGATGACATAGCCGGTGCCGCCGGCGGTGCCGATCTCGCCGATGATGGCCAGGATGATGTCCTTGGCGGTGACGCCTTCCGGCAGCACGCCGTCGACACGCACCAGCATGTTCTTGGCCTTGCGCTGGATCAGCGTCTGCGTCGCCAGCACATGCTCGACCTCGGAGGTGCCGATGCCGTGCGCCAATGCGCCAAAAGCACCGTGCGTCGAGGTGTGGCTGTCACCGCAGACGATGGTCATGCCGGGCAAGGTAAAGCCCTGCTCGGGACCGATGATGTGAACGATGCCCTGGCGGATATCGTTCTCGGAATAATATTCGACGCCGAAATCCCTGGCGTTCTTGGCCAGCGCCTCGACCTGGATGCGGCTTTCCTCGTTCTTGATGCCGAACTTGCGCTCGGGCGAGGTCGAGACATTGTGATCGACCACGGCCAGCGTCTTTTCCGGATGACGGACCTTTCGGCCGCTCAGGCGCAGGCCTTCGAAGGCCTGCGGGCTCGTCACTTCGTGGACTAGGTGGCGATCGATGTAGAGCAGGCAGGTGCCGTCGTCCTGGCGGTCGACGACATGGTCGTCGAATATCTTGTCGTAGAGGGTGCGCGGTGCGCTCATGTGCGTAAATCCGTCGATATGAGAATGGAAAGGAGCAGATGCCGGCAGGTCGGGTCCGGCGCAACGACCTGGGCAGGTCGGCCTAGCTAAGTCGGCTGGTCAGCGCGCCGCTGACGCGCGCGGAAAAGCGCGACGGCAGGCGTTTTCTGTCCTGCAGCACGAACCCTTTGTAGGCCGGATCGCCAAAAAGCTCTTCCATGGCGTGGCTCATATCAATGTTTTGGCTTTTCGGCAATTGCGGCGTGGCGCGGCGCGGCTTTCCCTTCTCCCCTTGTGGGGCCCGAAGGGCGGGCGAGGCCCGTGACTCGCCCCGGGCGGTGGATCGGCGCGCAGCGCCGAGACGGTTGAGGGGTGCGCGAAGGATCTCCGTCTTTGCCAAGCTGGAACACCCCTCATCCGACCTCGCTTCGCGAGGCCACCTTCCCCCACAAGGGGGGAAGGNGCTGGAACACCCCTCATCCGACCTCGCTTCGCGAGGCCACCTTCCCCCACAAGGGGGGAAGGAAGAACTCGCAGCTCACAGCACCTCGAACACAAACGTCTTCACCAGCGCATCCGGCTCAGCGATCGCGTAACAGCGAAACCACGGGCTTTGCTCGACCGGCCGCCATTTCCTTGTCCGCTCCAGCTCATCGAACGCCGCCTGAAAACCGCCGTTTTCGAACACCTGGTCGCGCACGGTGAAGATGGCGTGGCCGCCCTTTCTGGTGATACGCACCAGCTCGTGCAGGCCCGAGGCCGGCGCGTGGCTGATGGTGAAGACGCCGGTCGAGAAGAAGGCGCGGAAATACCCGTCCGGCCATGGCAACGGCCCGCCAAGCATCGCCTGCTTCAGCTCGCCATAGGCGTTGCGGCTGCCGGCGATCTTCAGCATGTCGTCCGAGAGATCGAGCCCGGCAATGTCGCCGTAGCCCAGCGCCTTCAACGACGGCCCCGACAAGCCGGTGCCGCAGCCGGCGTCGAGCAGCGGGCCTTCACCCGCTGGCACATGCCGCGCCACCCAGGCGGTGATCAGGAACGGGAGCAAATAACCGAGCGAGGCGGTTTCGCTGTCATAGGTCGCGGCCCATGCGGCGTAGGCCTCTTCAAGCGCTTCCGGCGTGTCGGCGCCGTAGACGGAATCCAGCGCGGCATTGGCCTTGTCGACGATCATGAAACCTCCCAACCAGATATGTCGGGATGATCGTAACGCCGTCCTTGTCCAAAAACTATTCCTCGTGCTGGCGACGCAGCCGCCGCTCCAGCGCCCTGAGCGCCAGCGACAGGCCGACGGTCAGGATGAGATAGATGTAGGCTGTTATCGAATAGGTCTCGAAGAAGCGAAAGGAGCCGGCGGCATAGACCTTGCCCATCTGGGTGATATCGGCGACGCCGAGCACCGAGACCAGTGAGGAATCCTTGACCAGGGCGACGAAATCATTGCCCAGCGGCGGCAGGATGGTGCGGATTGCCTGCGGGAACACGATCAGCCGGAAGCGTTGCGCGCGGCTCAGCCCGAGCGCCTTCGCCGCCTCGATCTGGCCTTTTTCGACAGCCTGGATACCGGCGCGGAAAACCTCCGAGATAAAAGCCGAGTAGCCGATGGTCAGCGCCATGACTGCGCGCCACAAAAGCGACACGTCGCGCACCAGAAGCTCGCCGAACAGGCCGGCATTCTGCAGCGGCGCGGTCAGCGCGTTCCAGGCCGCGACGAAGGCCGGCGCGCCGGCGAAGGCGATCCAGAACAAAAGCACCAGGATCGGCACCCCGCGGATGATTTCGACGTAGAAGCGGGCGATCTGGCGCAGCCAGCGCGAGCCCGACAATCCCATCAGCGCAATGCCGAGACCAATGGCCGACGCCAGCGCAAAGGCGACAACGGTGACGAAGACGGTGACGCCGATGCCCTTGGCGACCGTGGCGAAGACCTGGGCATAAAGGTTGCTGGTGGCGATGAACAAGGCGGCCGCCAGGGCCAGGACGGCGGCAACCGCAAGCCACCAGGGGAAGTCGGGTTTGGAGGAGGACAGAGGTGCCATCAGGCAATGCTGACAAGGCAGATATCGCGAAGGTCAGGTGCCAAGGCGCCCCCCTCTGTCCTGCCGGACATCTCCCCCTCAAGGGGGGAGATTGGCAGCCTCGTCGGCGGTACTCTTCTTACAACATTGCTGATTAGCGAAATCGGAAAAGACATCCGATCTCCCCCCTTGAGGGGGAGATGCCCGGCAGGGCAGAGGGGGGCGTTCAAGCGCAAAGTCAGCGGGAAATCACTGCCCCATCTTGTAGTCAAGAAACCACTTCTTGTTGAGCGCATCGAAGGTCCCATCCGCCTTCAGCGCCGCGATCGCTGCGTTGACCGGCTTCACCAGGTCGGACCCCTTCGGGAAGATGAAGCCGAAATCCTCGGTGCCGAGCGGGCCGCCGATCAGCTTCAGCTTGCCCTCGGAAGCATCGACATAGCCCTTGCCTGCGGTGCCGTCGGTCAGCACCACGTCGACGTCGCCGGACTTCAACGCCTGCACCGTGGCGCCGAAGGTCTCGAACAGTTTGATGCGCGGGTTCTGCTCGTTGCCATCGAGCACGCTGTAGACGGCGGTGTAGAAGGGCGTGGTGCCGGCCTGCGCGCCGATCAGCCCGTCCTTGAAGGCGCCGAAGGTCTTGGCATCGGTGAAGCGGCTTTCATCGCCACGCACCAGCATGAACTGTTCCGAGCGCATGTAGGGGTCGGAGAAATCGACCTTCGCCTTGCGGTCGTCCTTGATGGTGATGCCGGTCATGCCGATGCTGTACTGGTTGTCGGAAACCGCCTGGATCATCGCGTCCCAGGAGGTGTTCTGGTACTCGACCTTGAAATTGAGCCGCTTGGCGATTTCGTCCATCGCGTCATACTCCCAGCCGATCTGCTTGCCGGTCTTGGCATCGATGAATTGCAGCGGCGGATAGGCGTTCTCGGTCACCACCACTACCTTCTTGCCGCCGAGATCGGGCAGCGCCTGCGCGAAGGCGGCAACGGGTGTCAGGATGAGGGCAAGCAGGCCGGCCAGCAGCAGTTTCGATTTGGTCATGACACACTCCCGAAAATTGAAAGCGCCCGGACGTCGGCCGGGCTTGCAGGAAAATCCGCGCCGACTTTAGCTTGCCGCAAGCGCCACGCAAGACGGTCCGCTGCGTCAGTGCAGGCGAAAAGGGATTCCGATGCCCTCAATCGATGAATTTCGGGCCGGGAATTTCGGGGTGATCGGTTACACCGAGTCAGGGGTCAACGCTTCCGCGTCCGCCGGCCGGTCATCGGCGATGGCGCTGCGCATGCTTGAAACGAGGCGGGTGAGTGTCGCGTGCAAGGCTTTCAAGTCGCCCGGCTCCAGCGGCACGGCGCAAGCCAATGCAGCGGACACGTCCTTCATGCGCGCGCGCAACGCCTGGCCCTTGGCCGTCGGTTCCACCAGCACGCGGCGCTCGTCGGCGGCATCGCGCCGGCGAGTGACGAGACCGCCAGCTTCCATCCGCTTGATCAGCGGCGTCAGCGTGGCGGAATCCAGGCCCAGAGCCACGCCCAGCTCGCCAACCGTGCTTGGCGTGCGCTCCCACAGCGCCAGCATCACCAGATATTGCGGATAGGTCAGACCGAGCGGCTCGAGCAGCGGCCGATAGACCTTGGTCATCAGCCCGCTCGCCGAATAGAGCGCGAAGCAGAGCTGCTGGTCGAGCCGCGGCACGGGAAACGTCCCGACTGCCTCCGCCGGGACGTCGCTCGCGCTCCTTGTGGTCTTTCCCGTCATGCCGCCTTTACCGAAAGCGCTACGTCGATGTTGCCCTTGATGGCATTCGAATAGGGGCAAACATTATGCGCCTCCGATACAAGCGCTTCCGCCGCCGCCTGATCAAGGCCTTTCGTCTCCACCGCGAGCGCGACGCCGAGCTTGAAGCCCTCGCCATTGGGAAGAAGGCTGACGGTAGAGGTTATCGCGGCATCCTCGAGCGGCAGCTTCTGCTTGCGCGCGATGAAGCGGACGGCGCTTTCGAAACAGGCGGCGTAGCCGACGGCGAAAAGCTGTTCGGGATTGGTGGCGCCACCCGGCCCGCCGAGCTCCTTGGGCATTGCCAGATCGACCTTGAGAAGGCCGTCGCTGGTCTCGCCATGGCCGGCGCGGCCGCCGGTGACGTGAGCCTGTGTCGTATAGAGTGCCATATCAAATCTCCAATTATCTTGTGCGCTATTGTTTAGTACACAAGATAATATGCCGTCAACGCCCCGCGTCCGATTTCCGGGGCCGAAAGCGTTCACGGTCTGGTGAAACGAAAAAAGGCGGCCGAAGCCGCCTTTTCGAATGTACTTTCCGAAACCCTTATTCGGCCGGGGTCGCTTCCGCGGCGGCCTTGGCTGCTGCTTCGGCCTCGGCGGCTGCCTTCTTCTCGGCGGCTTCCTTGGCAGCCGTCTCGGCGGCCAGCGCCTGGGCGGCGGCGACCTTCTCGGCCTCGATGCGGGCCTTCTCGGCGTTCAGCGCATCGCGCTCTTCATCGTTGAGCTTGCGGGCGCGCACGCCGGTGTTTTCCGAAATACGGGCCGACTTGCCGCGACGGTCGCGCAGGTAATAGAGCTTGGCGCGACGCACCTTGCCGCGACGCACGATCTCGACGCCTTCGACCATCGGCGAGTAGACCGGGAACACGCGCTCGACGCCTTCGCCGTAGGAGATCTTGCGGACGGTGAAATTTTCCTGGAAGCCGGAACCTGCGCGGGCGATGACGACGCCCTCATAAGCCTGGACGCGGGTGCGGGTGCCTTCGGTCACGCGGACCTGGACGCGTACGGTGTCGCCGGGCTGGAACTCGGGAAGCTTGCGCTTGGCTTCGATCTTGGCGGCCTGTTCGGCCTCGAGCTGACGGATGAGATCCATCTCAATAATCCACTTCTTGTTCTTCCGACAGTCAGAGCGTCCGACACTCGCCTTGCAGTTCCAATGACCGCTCGGCTATGCCCTTTGTCGAGAAGACATTCATCTTCAGACATCGGACAGGGGCGACTACACCGTCATTGTTGACGGGTCCGGCAGATTTTTCTTCCGGTTCGGCGCGCACATACAGCTATTTCAGCACTTTGTCACGCCCGCGCCAGAGACTTTTTTGCCGGCATGGCCCCATTGTAATACCGTTCGTGCCGGGTTGCGCTGGTCACCGGGGCTTTCTAAGCCTGACATAACACAGTTTCCACGGCGGCATTCCATGTCTGTTCTCGACGCCACCCTGCTTTTCCTGGCGGGCTTCCTGTCAGGCGCCGCCAACGCGGTCGCCGGCGGCGGCACCTTCATCACCTTCGGCGCCATGACATTGGTCGGCGTGCCGCCGATCGTCGCCAACGCGACCTCCTCGGTCACGCAATTTCCGGGCTACATCACTTCGACGCTCGCCTATTGGACCGACATCAAGCATTTCTGGCGCGGCGCCCTGCTGCTATGCCTGATCTCGGCGGCCGGCGCACTGGCCGGCGCCTTCATCCTCCTGGCGCTGTCCAACCCGTCCTTCCGCGCCATGGTGCCGTGGCTGCTGCTGGCGGCGACGGCGCTTTTCGCCGCCGGGCCTTGGCTGAAGCCGGCACCGAAACCAGGGCATGAGGCGGCCGTCGGCTCACTTGCCGGTTCGCTGGCGCAGTTCGCCACCGCCATTTATGGCGGCTTCTTCGGCGCCGGCATGGGCGTGATGATGCTGGCGACGCTCGGCCTGACACAGGCCGGCGACTACCACCGGCTGAACGCGCTGAAGAACATGCTGGCCGTGGTCATCGCCGCGGTCGCCATCGTCGTCTTCGTCTCGGGCGGCGTCGTCGCCTGGCCGCAGGCGATCGTCATGATCCCCGGCGGTGCGCTCGGCGGCTATGCCGGCGTGTGGATCGCCAAGCGCGTGCCGCAGAACGTGGTGCGCGGCTTCGTCATCGCGGTCGGCCTGTTCCTAGCCTTCTACTATTTCAGCAAAGGCTGATCGCCGAACAGATCCGGCCGGCGTTCTTTCGTCAGTTTCTGGGACTCCGCCCGCCGCCAGGCGGCGATCTTCTTGTGATTGCCCGAAATCAGCACTTCGGGGATCTCCCGACCCTCGAATTCCTGCGGCCGCGTGTAATGCGGGTGTTCGAGCAGGCCGTTTTCAAAACTCTCTTCTTCGCCCGACACCGCATTGCCCATGACCCCGGGCAACAGCCGCACCACCGCGTCGAGCAGCACAAGTGCTGCAGGCTCGCCGCCTGAGAGGATGAAATCGCCGATCGAGACTTCCTCCAATTCCCGCGCGTCGATCACTCGCTGGTCGACGCCCTCGAAGCGGCCGCAAAGGATGACGGCTCCCGGCCCGGCGGCGAATTCGCGCACGCGCGCCTGCGTCAACGGCTTTCCGCGTGGGCTCATCAGCAGGCGCGGACGCAAATCGCTTTCAGGAGAGGCGTGGTCGATCGCCCTGGCCAGGACATCGGCGCGCATCACCATGCCGGCGCCGCCGCCGGCCGGCGTGTCGTCGACGGTGCGGTGCCTGTCGGTGGCGAAGTCGCGGATCTGGATTGCTTCCAGCGACCAGGTGCCGGCCTCGAGCGCCCGCCCGGCCAGCGACAGGCCGAGCGCGCCCGGGAACATCTCGGGATAAAGCGTCAGTACCGAGGCCTTGAACGTCACCGGTTGCCCCCGGCATCGCGCGGCCCGCGCGGCCGGCCCTTCGGGTCGAAATCCTCTTCACGCGGCGCCTCGCCATCCTCGTCCTCGACAAGCCCGGCCGCAGCCGGGTCGATGCGGACAAAACCCTCGGCGATCGACACCTGCGGCACGGCGGCCTGCGTGAACGGGATCAGCACGCCCTTGCGCCCGCCCAGCGTCACATCGAGAATGTCGCCGCCGCCGAAATTGTGCACCGCGACCACCTTGCCGAGCGCCGCACCCGTATCGTCGCGGACCTCCAACCCGATCAGGTCGGCATGGTAGAATTCGTCCTCCTCGCCGTCGTCGGGCAGCATCGAACGGTCGACGAACAGTTCGGTGCCCGCAAGCGCCTCGGCGGTATTGCGGTCGGTGACACCCTTGAAACGCACCACGACGACCGTGTTGGCGGGTCGGATGTCGATGATCTGGAAGGCACGGCCGTCCCGGGAATAGAGCGGCCCATAGTCGGCCAGCGCCATCGGCTCGCCGGTGAAGGTCTTCACCCTGAGTTCGCCCTTGATGCCATGGGCGGCGCCGATCACGGCCATCTGGACGGGGTTTTGCGGCTTGCTCATGGCGCTTTACTTTCGTCATCCACGGGCGGAGCAGGCGCGAAGCGACTGCGCAGACCCGAGGATCCATTCCGTTACGGTGACCAGTACGCAAGGCGGTTCAGGAGCCAATCACCAAGGTTTGGATTTGCCACCGATCGACTGTCTCCTAGCCCCACAGGGCTGCGATTTCAATGACGGCCTCTTCACCGCTTCCTAACCCGGGTGCCCGAAAATGGCAGCGAACCGGAACGACACCATGCAGGAATTCCTCATCCCGGCAAAACCCGATCTGCAGGCAGCACGCGAAGGCTGGCTGAAGATGCTCGCGCGAGAACGTCGGCTGTCACCCGAGACGGTGGAAGCCTATGAGCGCGACACCCNCCCCCGCCAGTTCCTGCATTTCCTCACCGGCCATTGCGGCGGATCGCCCGGCATTTCCGACATTGCCAATCTGCGCCCGGCCGACCTGCGCGGCTTTCTCGCCGCCCGCCGCAATGCCGGCGCCGGCGCCCGCACGCTCGGCCGTGGTCTCGCCGGCATTCGCTCGCTGCTGCGGTTCCTCGAACGGCGTGGCCTCGCCAACGCCGCCGGGGCGGCAGCCTTGCGCGCGCCCCGCCAGCCCAAATCCCTGCCCAAGCCGCTGACGGCAAGCGATGCCAAACATGTGGTGTCGGTGGAAGGCCAACTTGCCGAAGAACCTTGGATCGCCGCCCGCAACGCCGCCGTGCTGACGCTGCTCTATGGCTCCGGCCTGCGCATTTCCGAAGCACTTGGCCTCGCCGGTGCCGACCTCGCGTCGGAAGCCGACACCGTGCTGCGTGTTACCGGCAAGGGCGGCAAGACACGGCTGGTGCCGGTGCTGCCGGTGGCGCTCAGGGCAATCGCCGAATACCGCCGGCTCTGCCCCTATCACCTCGACCCGAAGGAGCTGTTGTTTCGCGGTGCGCGCGGCGGCCCGCTCAACCCGGCCATCATCCAGCGCGACATGGCCAAGCTGCGCTCGGCGCTCAACCTGCCGGACACCGCGACGCCGCACGCGCTGCGCCATTCCTTCGCCACGCACCTGCTCGGCCGCGGCGGCGATTTGCGCACCATCCAGGAACTGCTCGGCCACGCCAGCCTGTCGACGACGCAGATCTACACCGGCGTCGACACGACGAGGCTGCTGGAAATTTACGAATCGGCGCACCCTAGGGCGTGAACCCTTCAATTTTGCAGTGCCAGTTAACCGTTTTGCCGCTTTTTGCGCTTACCAACGGTGTCATGAAACGCGTCATTGCCATCGCCGACCGCGCAGCGCACGTCTCGCTGAAACTGCTCGTCGCGCTCAACATCCTGTTTTTCCTGTCGTTCCTCGCCGTCCTGCTGTTCGCGGCTGGCAGGGCGCATGCCGAGATCCCGACTTGCACCGGCGCCGACATGGTATCGGCCTTGCAGAAGACCGACCCGGCCGCCTACCAGAAGATCGAGGCCGAAGCCGCAGCCACGCCGAACGGCAAGGGCCTGCTGTGGAAGCTCGAGAAACCGGGCGAACAACCATCCTTCCTGTTCGGCACCATGCACATGACCGATCCGCGCGTCACCACGCTGCCGACGGCCGCGCAGAAGGCTTTTGACGCCGCCGGCACCATCATCATCGAAACCACCGACGTGCTCGACAAGCAGAAGATGATGACGGCGATGCTGAAGGAGCCGGACCTGANCTGATGATGTTCACGGACTCCACGACGCTGTCGTCCCTGCTGAAGCCGGACGAAGCGGCCGCCATGAACGCCGCACTCGACGCACGCGGCATCCCGCCGGCCACCGTCGCCAAGATGAAGCCGTGGATGCTGTCGGCCATGATGGCGCTTCCGGCTTGCGAGCTCGCCCGCCAGTCCGGCGGCGCGCCGGTGCTCGACGTCAAGCTGGCCGAAAGCGCCAAGGCTGCCGGCAAGCCGGTGGAGGGATTGGAAACGGCCGAGAGCCAATTGCGCGCCATGGCTTCCTTGCCGCTCGCCTTTCACATGAAAGGCCTGGTCGACACGCTGAAGCTGGGCGACAAGGTCAACGACATCAACGAAACCATGATCGTGCTCTACCAGCGTGGCGACACCGGCATGTTCTGGCCGCTGTTCCGCGCCGCCATGCCGGAAGAGCAGAACGACGCCTCAGGCTATGCCGCCTTCGAGGAAACCATGATCACCAGCCGCAACAAGGTGATGGTCGATCACGCCGGCCCGATCCTCGCCAAGGGCAATGCCTTCATGGCGGTCGGCGCCCTGCATCTCCCCGGTCCGCAGGGACTGGTCGAGGATTTCCGCAAAGCTGGCTATACCGTCACTGCCGTGGGGCTTTAAGCCCTATTTGATCAAGACCTGAGCCAGCATCGCCGGAACGATCATGCGGTGGAACGGCATGATGATGGCGAGATACGTCCGCCCAAACAGATTGTGCGTCTTCACGATCGTCGACGCCGCCACCTCCTGCCGGCCCGCGCCGAGGTCGTTCACCTCCACCAGGATGCGGAAATCCAGATGCCGGTCGTCCAGGCCAAGGACGACCCTGCCATGTGCCTGGCTGATGAGCGGAAATATGCCGATCCTGGTTTCCGGCGGTGCGTCGGGTGCTGCCCCCGTTTTCAGCCCAAATGGCCTCGCGGCGAGGTTGCGTAGCCGCGTAAGCCGGCCGACCCATCGCGGTGTCCGCCCCAGGACGCGTTCGGCCGCGCCAATGGCGGTCAGGGCAAGACCATCGGTTGTCAGCACGTATCGGTCGGCGAACTGAGCGCCGGCAAGAGCGCCTTCGGGATCGGGAAAAGTCTGTGCAGTGATCGTCATGCCGGCAATCCCTAACAACCAACGATAGCATCCGTTGGCTTGGCTCGCTGCGTGGCGAAACGCCGCCGTCCGGCGAGGCACCAGTGCTCGAAATCAAGCTGGCGGGAGGCGCCATCTTCCAGTCCTGAGCGACTGGTCGAGGATTTCCGCAAAGCCGGCTATACTGTCACCGCCGTCAATTGAGTCGGACGGCAGCGGAGGTTCACAGGCGCCGCGTTTCCGGCGGTTTGCTCCGCTAGCGTGAAACCCATTCAACGGTTGCGCGTTGATGGCTGTTGATTGATCATTTTCATCCACGGAGGACACTTTTATGGCGAATCCATCAAACGACACTCCCAGGCCGAGTGGCGGCAGCGGTGGCAGTCCCTGGCTGATTGCGCTGGTCGTGGTTATCCTGGCGATTGTCGCTTATTATGTTTTCGGAAGAAGTGGCGAACACCCGGCACCCGCCGAATCGCCAGCGGCCAGCACACCGGCCCCGGCGCCCGCGCCGGCTGAACCGATGAAGCCAGCCGAACCAGCGCCTGCGCCCGCTCCGGCACCAGCACCAGCGCCTGCGCCCGCTCCGGCACCAGCACCAGCACCAGCACCAGCCCCGGCACCCGCGCCGGCTCCAGCGCCCGCCCCTGCGCCAGCACCGGCTCAGTAATCGGCTCGAAATCGAATACAAACGGCCCGCCGAAAGGCGGGCCGTTCTGTTTTTGGGCCGTTGGAGACTTTGACGCCAAGCTACTCCCGCGCGTTGGTCGCCTTTAAATGTGGATCGGCTTGAAGAACGTGGCCAGCGCCGCTTCCTTGACCGCTTCCGACATCGTCGGATGCGCGTGGCAGGTGCGAGCGAGGTCTTCCGACGAGCCGCCGAACTCCATCAGCACCGCCGCCTCGTGGATCATCTCACCGGCGCCGAAGCCGACGATATGAACGCCGAGCACGCGGTCGCTCGTCTTGTCGGCAAGGATCTTGACGAAGCCGTCGGTATGCAGCATCGCACGCGCCCGGCCATTGGCGGTGAACGGGAATTTGCCGGCCTTGTAGTCGATGCCGGCCTTCTTCAGCTCTTCCTCGGTCTTGCCGACCGAGGCGATTTCCGGGCTGGTGTAGACGACGCTCGGGATGACGTCGTAGTTCACATGGCCGGCCTGCCCGGCAATGGTCTCGGCCACCGCCACGCCCTCGTCCTCGGCCTTGTGCGCCAGCATCGGCCCGGCGATGACGTCGCCGATGGCGTAGATGCCGGGCACATTGGTCCTGAGATGACCGTCGGTCTTGACCCGGCCGCGCTCGTCGGCCTCGACACCCGCTTCCTTCAGGCCGAGCGTGTCGGAATAGGCGCGGCGGCCCGTGGCGATCAGCACCACGTCGGCATCGATCGTCTCGGCAGCGCCGCCCTTGACCGGCTCGAAGGTGACGCTGACGCCCTTCTTTGCCTTGGCGACGCCGGTGACCTTGGCGCCGAGCTTGAACTCGAAGCCTTGCTTGGAGAGCAGGCGCTGGAACTGTTTGGAGATCTCGCCGTCCATGCCGCCCAGGATGGTGTCGAGGAACTCAACCACGGTGACCTTGGCGCCGAGCCGCGCCCAGACCGAGCCGAGTTCGAGCCCGATGACGCCGCCGCCGACCACTACCAGATGGTCGGGAACCTTCGCCAGCGACAGCGCGCCGGTCGACGACACGATGACCTTCTCGTCGAAATCGACCTTGACGCCGGGAATGCCGGCGACGTCCGAACCGGTGGCGATGACGATGTTCGTGGTCTCGATCTCCTCGACCTTGCCGTCCTCGCCGGTCACCGAGACCTTGCCGGCCGCGACCACCTTGCCGGTGCCGCGGAAACTATCGATCTTGTTCTTCTTGAACAGGAAGGCGACGCCGTTGACGTTGGACGCGACCGTCGTGTCCTTGTGCGCCATCATCTTCTTCAGGTTGAGCTTCGGCGCCGGTATCTCGACGCCCAGCGTATCGAAGGAATGGCCGGCCTCTGCGAACATTTCGGAGGCATGGAGCAGCGCCTTGGACGGGATGCAGCCGATGTTGAGGCAGGTGCCGCCGAAGGTCGCGTTCTTCTCGACCACCGCGACCTTCAGCCCAAGCTGTGCCGCCTTGATGGCGCAGACATAGCCGCCCGGTCCCGATCCGATGATAACGACGTCATAAGCCATGTTAATTTCCCTTTGCTTGGCGCTCAACGGCCGCCGCTGACATTCAGGATCGCGCCCGTCGTATAGGACGCGGCGTCGGACAAGAGATAGAGGACCGCGCCCGCGACTTCATCCGCCGTGCCGGCTCTTTTCATCGGCAGCATATCGCGGAACCGTTCCACCCGGTCCGGCTGTCCGCCGGAGGCGTGGATTTCGGTGTCGATGATGCCCGGCCGCACCGCATTGACGCGGATGCCTTCCAGCGCCACCTCGCGGGCGAGCCCGATGGTCAGCGTGTCGACGGCACCCTTGGAGGCGGCATAGTCGACATATTCGCCGGGCGAGCCCAAAGTCGCGGCCGCCGACGAGATGTTGACGATGGCGCCGCCCGAACCGCCATAGCGGGTCGACATGCGCTTCACCGCCTCGCGGGCGCACAGGAACGCACCGACGACATTGACGCGCATCATGCGTTCCAGCCGCGCGACATACATCTCGTCGACCCGCGCCTTGAGATCGACGATGCCGGCATTGTTGACGAAGGCATCGAGCCGGCCATAGGCGCGGTCGACGGCACCGAACATGGCCACCACATCGGACTCCACGCCGACATTGCCCTTGACCGGAAACGCTTCTCCGCCGGCGGCCCTGATCTGGGCAACGAGCGCGTCGGCGGCATTCCGGTTCGTGGCGTAATTGACCGCGACGCGGTAACCGGCCTTGGACCCGAGCCGGCAGATCGCGGCGCCGATGCCACGGCTGCCGCCGGTGACCAGCAGCACCTTTTGCGCCTCACTCATTCCTGGCATCCCTTCAAGGCAAACACATCCCACGGCACTTTCGAAAACCCGCCGCCACCATAGGCGCTGGACTGGCGCAGCGCTGGGCCAAGATCGGGCAGGATCAGCGTTTTCGGCGCTTCGACACCCTCGGCCGGCAGCAGGCCAATGCCGCCCTTGTCGTCCGACGTGTAGATGACGCCGTGCCAAAGCGTGCAGGCGGCAAGTTCATCACCGGTGACATCGCCCTCCGGGCATTTGTACATCAGCGCGCCATTCGGCCGCGCCACGCCTTCGTTCCACATGACGATTCCGTTCAGCACCACATTGTTGTCGAGGATCATGCGGAATGTGTTGGTGACGGTGGCAGAGGTGACGGTCGGCGTGAAGTCTATTTCGCTGCCGCTTTGAGCATCGCCATAGACGGCGAGTTCGATGGGGCAGGCAGCATGAGCAACGGAAGCCGCTACGAGAGAAACTATCGACCCAGCGATAAATCCGATCATGGGCGAAGCGACGTTTGTCATCAGCTAGCCCGATCACCTTCTCGGCCGTCGGCGTTCTCCAGCACCTCGAAATCGGTCATCAAGACCAGTGGTTCGCCAG
Organism: Mesorhizobium sp. LNHC221B00; assembly: GCF_000502935.1. NCBI lineage: Bacteria > Pseudomonadati > Pseudomonadota > Alphaproteobacteria > Hyphomicrobiales > Phyllobacteriaceae > Mesorhizobium > Mesorhizobium sp. LNHC221B00. The sequence continues at coordinate 91,680 of NZ_AYWR01000014.1, forward strand.
TGGCGTCCAATCCCCAGAAGGACTTATACCCGCCGTCACCGAAACCAGTATCGAACATAGCGACGTTGAGCGGGTTTCCTTCCATCGGACTATCCATGCCAAACCTGTCGAGAGACCACGCAACATCAGCAAGATAGTCGTCAAGTTCTTCCTGGTCGGTCATCAACGTCAGGAGCGACTTGTCCATGAACGACGCGACAGCGTCATCCACGATAAATTCAAGAAATTCCGACTCATAAACCGGTGGGCGATCGCGAGCGAAGGTGGCCAATTCCCAGCTCACCGGCAAGCCGGTACCAAATCGCAAGACTGCCGCGGCAATGCGGCCCTGCGCCTGAAGCAGCATGACTGGATAGCGTCCTGGCTTCACCTTGCGGCTGAACGCAGGCCGTCCTAGTCCGGTGATCAGCGGATCGCAGGCGACGATTTCGCCGGTCGGCAGCTCAAGCTCACCGATTGTGGTGGCGGTGATCTTCCGCTCCGCCATCTCGGCTTCGCTTAGGGCGAAGACGCCGAGATTGCTGCTGACCTCGGAGGCGTCCCAATCGGCGGGCGAAGCGACCAGAGGCCGATCGTAGAAAAACCAGACGCGTCCACGCCGAAACCATCGGCGTAGTGTATCCGGCCAGCCGCTCATTGCGGATCAGCTCCGATCACAAATCCAGCACCAGCCGTTCCGGATCCTCCAGGCTTTCCTTGACGCGCACCAGGAAGGTCACCGCTTCCTTGCCGTCGACGATGCGGTGGTCGTAGCTCAGCGCCAAATACATCATCGGCCGGATCACGATCTGGCCACCGACCACCACCGGCCGGTCCTGGATCTTGTGCATGCCCAGAATGCCGGACTGCGGCGCGTTGAGGATCGGCGTCGACATCAGCGACCCGTAGACGCCGCCATTGGAGATGGTGAACGTGCCGCCCTGCATGTCCGCCACCGACAGCTTGCCGTCGCGCGCGGCGATGCCCAGCCGGCCGATGTCCTTCTCGATCTCGGCGATCGACATCTGGTCGGCATCGCGCACGACCGGCACGACCAGGCCCTTCTCCGTGCCGACCGCGACGCCGATATGGGCGTAGTTCTTGAAGATGATGTCGGTGCCGTCGATCTCGGCGTTGACCGAGGGAATTTCCTTCAGCGCGTGGGTGACGGCCTTGGTGAAGAAGCCCATGAAGCCGAGCTTCACGCCGTGCTTCTTCTCGAACACGTCCTTGTACTTGGTGCGTAGCGCCATCACCGCCGACATATCGACCTCGTTGAAGGTGGTCAGCATCGCGGCGGTCGATTGCGCTTCCTTGAGCCGGCGCGCGATGGTCTGGCGCAGCTTGGTCATGCGGACGCGCTCTTCGCGCGAGGCGTCGTCGCCGGAGGATGGCGCACGTACGGCAACCGGTGCTGGTGCCGCCTTCGGCGTCTCGGCCGGCTGCGACGGCGCGCCCTTCGAGATAGCGTCGAGCACGTCGCCCTTCAGCACCTGGCCGCGCTTGCCCGAGCCGGAAAGCTGATCGACCGACAGATTGTTCTCGGCGATCAGTTTGGCGGCGGCCGGCGCCGGCGGCATGGTGCGTGGCTCGACCGGGCCGGCATCGCCGGCGATCCTGGCGGTCTCGGCGGCGGCCTGCTTGGTGGTATGCGCCGCGTCGGGGCTCGACGCCTGCGCCACCGCTTGCGGCTTGGCCTCCTGCTTGTTCGGCGGGGCAGCGGCCGCGCCGCCCGCCGAAATCATCCCCAGCAAGGCGCCGACGCCAACCGTCTCGCCTTCCTTGGCGGTGATCTCACCCAGCGTGCCTGCGGCGGCGGCCGGAACCTCCACCGTCACCTTGTCGGTTTCGAGCTCGACCAGCGGCTCGTCGACGGCAATGGCATCGCCGACCTTCTTGAACCATTTGCCGATGGTCGCCTCGGTGACGGATTCGCCGAGAGTGGGAACGCGGATTTCGGTAGCCATTGTGCCTGTCCGTTCTTTCGGTTTTGTTGTTCGCCCAGATCTTCTCTATTCACCAAGCGCGTCTTCGAGCAGGGCGGCGAGCTGGGCAAGATGCTTGGACATCAGCCCGGTCGCCGGCGACGCGGACGCCGGCCGGCCGGTGTAGCGCACCCGCTGATGCTTGGCGTCGATATGTGCCAGCACCCATTCCAGATAGGGGTCGATGAACGACCAGGCGCCCATGTTCTTGGGCTCCTCCTGGCACCACACCATCTCGGCGTTGCGGAAACGCGACAATTCGGTGATCAGCGCCTTGGCCGGGAATGGATAGAGCTGTTCGACGCGCAGCAGGTAGATGTCGTTGATGCCGCGCTTCTCGCGCTCCTCGTAGAGATCGTAGTAGACCTTGCCCGTGCACAGCACGACGCGGCGGATCTTGGAATCCTTGGTGAGCTTGATCGGCTGGTTGGGCAAGAGCTGGGCGTCGTCCCACAGCAGCCGGTGGAACGAGCTTTCGCCCGAGATTTCCGGCAGCGTCGACACCGCCCGCTTGTGGCGCAGCAGCGACTTCGGCGTCATCAGGATCAGCGGCTTGCGGAAGTCCCGCTTCAGCTGCCGGCGCAGGATGTGGAAGTAGTTGGCCGGCGTGGTGCAATTGGCCACTTGCATGTTGTCTTCGGCGCAAAGCTGCAGGAAGCGTTCAAGGCGGGCCGAGGAGTGCTCCGGGCCCTGGCCTTCATAGCCGTGCGGCAACAGGCAGACGAGGCCCGACATTCTGAGCCACTTGCGCTCGCCCGAGGAGATGAACTGGTCGAACACCACCTGGGCGCCGTTGGCGAAGTCGCCGAACTGCGCTTCCCACAGCGTCAGCGCCTTCGGCTCGGCCAGGCTGTAGCCATATTCGAAACCAAGCACCGCCTCTTCCGACAGCATCGAGTTGATGACTTCGTAGCCGGCCTGCGCCGCCGACAGATTGTTGAGCGGGATGTAGCGGGTCTCGTCGCGCTGGTCGTAGAGCACGGAATGGCGCTGCGAGAAGGTGCCGCGTTCGGAATCCTGCCCCGAGAGGCGGATCGGGTTGCCGTCGAGCAGGATGGCGCCGAAGGCCAGCGCCTCGGCCGTCGACCAGTCGATGCCTTCGCCCGATTCGATCGCCTCGCGGCGATTCTCGAGGAAGCGGATGATCGTCTTGTGCGCCTCGAAACCCTTCGGCACCTCGGTCAGCTTCTTGCCGATCTCCTTCAGCGTCTTGACCGGCACGGCGGTCTTGCCGCGCCTTTGTTCGTCCTGGTTGTCGGCCGTGCGCAGGCCCGACCAGGCGCCGTCGAGCCAGTCGGCCTTGTTGGGCTTGTAGTGCTGGCCGACTTCCCATTCCTGCTCCAGGTGCGCGCGCCAGTCGGCCTTCATCTGGTCGAGTTCGGCCTGGCTGATATGGCCCTCGGCGATCAGCCGTTCGCCATAGATCTGCACCGTCGTCTTATGGGTGCGGATGTTGCGGTACATGATCGGCTGGGTGAAAGCCGGCTCGTCGCCCTCATTGTGGCCGAAGCGGCGGTAGCAGAACATGTCGACCACAACGGGCTTGTGGAACTTCATGCGGAATTCGATCGCCACCTTGGTGGCGTGCACCACGGCTTCCGGATCGTCGCCGTTGACGTGGAAGATCGGCGCCTCGATCATCTTGGCGACGTCGGACGGATAGGGCGACGAGCGCGAGAAGCGCGGATTGGTGGTGAAGCCGATCTGGTTGTTGATGATGAAATGCAGCGTGCCGGCGACGCGGTGGCCGCGCAGGCCCGACAGGCCGAGGATTTCGGCGATCACGCCCTGGCCGGCGAAGGCGGCGTCGCCATGCAGCAGCAGCGGCAGCACCTTGGCGCGCTCCTCCAGCGGCACGATCTCCTCGCGGCCGCGACCGAACAGAGAGTCCTGCTTGGCGCGCGCCTTGCCCATCACCACCGGATCGACGATCTCCAGATGCGAGGGGTTGGCGGTCAGCGACAGATGCACCTTGTTGCCGTCGAACTCGCGGTCCGACGAGGCGCCGAGATGGTACTTGACGTCGCCCGAGCCCTCGACCTCGTCAGGCGCGGCGGAGCCACCCTTGAACTCGTGGAAAATGGCGCGGTGCGGCTTGGCCATCACCTGACTGAGCACGTTCAGCCGGCCGCGATGGGCCATGCCGAGTACGATTTCCTTCATGCCGAGCTGGCCGCCGCGCTTGACGATCTGCTCCAGCGCCGGAATCAACGCTTCACTGCCGTCGAGGCCGAAACGCTTGGTGCCCTTGTACTTGACGTCGATGAACTGCTCGAAGCCTTCCGCCTCCACCAGCTTCGAGAGGATCGCCTTCTTGCCCGTGGCGGTGAAGGAGATTTCCTTGTCGGCCCCTTCGATACGAGCCTGGATCCAGGCCTTTTCCTCGGGATCGGAGATGTGCATGAACTCGACGCCGAGCGTCGAGCAATAGGTGCGAGTCAGGATCTCCAGCATTTGCCGGATAGAGCCGAATTCGAGGCCGAGCACGTTGTCGAGGAAGATCGGCCGGTCGTAGTCGGCTTCGGTGAAGCCGTAATTCTCGGGCGACAATTCATTGTAGTCCTCGAGCGGCTTGGCGATGCCGAGCGGGTCGAGATTGGCATGCAGATGGCCGCGCATGCGGTAGGCGCGGATCATCATGATGGCGCGCACCGAATCGCGCGTCGCCTGGTGCACGTCGGCGTCGGACAGGACCACACCGTTGGTGACCGCCTTGTCCTTGACCTTCTTTTCGATCGTCTTCTCGACGATGCCCCAATTGCCGTCGAGCGCCGAAACCAGTTCGCCGTTGGCCTGCAGCGGCCAGGAGGGCTTTGCCCAGGAAGCGCCCTTGGCGTTCCTGCGCACATCGCCGGCATCGTCTTTCAGCCCGGCGAAGAACTCCTGCCACTCGGGATTGACCGAGGCGGGATCGTCCTCATAGGCGGCGTACAGCGCGTCGATATAGTCCGCGTTGCCGCCATAGAGGAAAGAGGTGAGCGAAAACTTGTCGTTGGCCTGATCTTGTCGTGCCATTTTTTGTCTGCGGAGCCCGGCTCCGTCTCCTGTTTTTGGAGGGGAGTAGGGCAGTAGGGGAGTAAGGCAGTAGGGAAAGCAGCCGCGCTCGTCCCGTTCTTCCTATTCCCCTACTGCCCTACTCCCTTACTGCCTTAACCCTTGATCGCCTCGACCAGCGTCGTGCCCAGCCGTGCCGGCGACGGCGATACCTTGATGCCGGCCGATTCCATCGCCGCGATCTTGTCTTCCGCGCCGCCCTTGCCGCCGGAGATGACCGCGCCCGCGTGGCCCATGGTGCGGCCGGCCGGCGCCGTGCGCCCGGCGATGAAGCCGGCCATCGGCTTCTTGCGGCCACGCTTGGCTTCGTCCTTGAGGAACTGCGCGGCGTCTTCCTCGGCCGAACCGCCGATCTCGCCGATCATGATGATCGACTTGGTCTCGTCGTCGGCGAGGAACATCTCGAGCACGTCGATGAACTCGGTGCCCTTGACGGGGTCGCCGCCAATGCCGACGGCGGTGGTCTGGCCCAGGCCGACATTGGTGGTCTGGAACACTGCCTCATAGGTAAGTGTTCCCGAGCGCGAAACAACGCCGACCGAGCCCTTGCGGAAGATGTTGCCGGGCATGATGCCGATCTTGCATTCGTTGGGGGTGAGCACGCCCGGGCAGTTCGGCCCGATCAGCCGCGAGGCCGAGCGGTCGAGCCGCGCCTTGACCTTGATCATGTCCATCACTGGAATGCCTTCGGTGATGCAGATGATCAGCGGGATCTCGGCCTCGATCGCTTCCAGGATGGCTTCGGCGGCACCCGCCGGCGGCACGTAGACGACGGACGCGTTGGCGCCGGTCTTTGCCTTGCCTTCGGCGACGGTGGCGAAGATCGGCAGGTTCTCGCCCTTCGACCCGGTCCAGGTCTCGCCGCCCTTCTTGGGATGGATGCCGCCCACCATCTTGGTGCCATGATAGGCCAGCGCCTGTTCGGTGTGGAACGTGCCGGTCTTGCCGGTCAGGCCCTGCACCAGCACCTTGGTGTTCTTGTCGACGAGAATGGACATATGAGCCCTTTTCTAAAAACCGTTGATCGAGGAAGGCGAGACGCGCCGGTAGACGCCGCTCACCATGTCTTGCCAGCTATCGCTGCCGGCAGGTTTGAAATGCAGTCGCATGCGGTAGGTGTCGGCATCGTCAAAAATATATGTCACGCGCGCCGCGCCGCGCGGCGACGACCGTTCCAGAACCAGCTCGCTGCCGTCCCACGTGCCCGTGGCCGGCGAGGCCGGCACGAAACCCATCGAATCGAACTGGTGCATGGTCACCGCGCCGCTTTGCTGGTCGAAGCCGAACACATTGTGCGCGCCGAACGAAACCGTGCCGTCGCGGCGCTGGCGATAGCGTTGCACCACGAACAGGCCGCCGAACTGTGCCTCCGCCAGCACTTCGGAAGTTGCCGTGCCGGCATCGGTCCATTGCGTGCCCGACACCTCTTCCTCGCCGCGCCACGCGCCGACCAGCGCCTGCAGGCGCTGGTGATCGGCCGAGAGCGAGGAGAAGGGGGACGCGTTCATGGCTCAGAGCCGCTTCAGCTCGGTGACGGTAAGATCGCTCTTGGCATTGCCGGTGTTGAGCGTCGTCGCCGGCTCGAACATCAGCACCACTGGCTCGGCGGTCAGCGAGCGCGGCCGGTGCTCGACGCCACGCGGCACGACGATGAAATCGCCCTCGCCAAGCTCGACCGGACCATCGCGGAAATCGATGGCGATACGGCCGCGCAGCACCAGGAAGGCTTCGTCCTCATTGTCATGCGCATGCCAGTCGAAGGCCTCACCGAACTTGGCGACCTTCGCCTGGCTGTCATTGACGTCGCCGGCGATATGCGGATCGAAGACCCTGGTGATCTTCTGATCCGCCGCCTCGACCAGGTTTATCTTGCGCGGAGGCACCGGCTCAGCCCTTCACCGCCGCCACGATCTTCTTGGCCGCGTCGTCGAGATCGTCCGCCGACACCACGTTCAAGCCGCTGTCGTTGATGATCTTCTTGCCGAGCTCGGCATTGGTGCCTTCCAGACGCACCACCAGCGGCACCTTCAGGCCGACTTCCTTGACTGCGGCGATGACGCCCTCGGCAATGATGTCGCACTTCATGATGCCGCCGAAGATGTTGATCAGGATGCCTTTGACCGCCGGATCCTTGGTGATGATCTTGAACGCCGCCGTCACCTTCTCCTTCGACGCACCGCCGCCGACATCGAGGAAGTTGGCGGGCTCGGCGCCGTAGAGCTTGATGATGTCCATCGTTGCCATGGCAAGGCCGGCGCCGTTGACCATGCAGCCGATGTTGCCGTCGAGCGCGACATAGGCGAGGTCGTATTTGGACGCCTCGATTTCCTTCTCGTCCTCTTCGGTGGTGTCGCGCAGTTCCATCACGTCGGGGTGGCGGAACAGCGCGTTGTTGTCGAACGACACCTTGGCGTCGAGCACGCGCAGCCGGCCGTTCTTCATGACGATCAGCGGGTTGACCTCGAGCAGGCTCATATCCTTCTCGACGAACGCCTTGTAGAGGATCGGGAACAGCGTGTTGCCATCGTTGGCAGCGTCGCCGTCAAGCTTGAGCGCCGTGTTGAGCGCCTTCAGATCGGCTGCGGTCACACCCTTTTCCGGATCGATGGCGACGGTGATGATCTTTTCCGGCGTATCATGCGCGACCGCCTCGATGTCCATGCCGCCCTCGGTCGAGACGACGAAGGCGACGCGGCCGACCGAACGGTCGACCAGAACAGACAGATAGAGTTCACGGTCGATGTCGGCGCCGTCCTCGATGTAGAGGCGGTTGACCTGCTTGCCGGCAGGCCCGGTCTGCTTGGTGACCAGCGTGTGGCCGAGCATCTCGTTGGCGTTGGCGACGACATCGGCCACCGACTTCGCCAGACGCACGCCGCCCTTGGCATCGGGGCCAAGTTCCTTGAACTTTCCCTTGCCGCGTCCGCCGGCATGGATCTGGCTCTTCACCACATAGAGCGGGCCGGGAAGCGCTTGTGCCGCGGCTTCCGCCTCACCGGCCTTGAACACCGGCACCCCTTCGGCCACCGGCGCGCCAAAGCTCTTCAGCAGCGCCTTGCCCTGATATTCATGGATGTTCATATGGATTGTCTCCAGATCGGCAGCTGGGGTTCACTTAGAGGCGAGTTGCGGCGCGATCTTGACGCAGGCCTCGGTCAGGCCCTGCACCGTCGCCACCGAAGCGTCGAACATCTTCTGCTCGGCCTTGTTGAGGTCGATCTCGATGATGCGCTCGACACCGCCTGCGCCGATGACCACGGGAACGCCGACATAGGTGCCCTTGACGCCATACTGGCCGGAAAGGTGCGCCGCGCATGGCAGCACGCGCTTCTTGTCCTTGAGATAGGCTTCGGCCATCGAGATCGCCGAGGCGGCTGGGGCGTAGTAGGCCGAGCCGGTCTTGAGCAGGCCGACGATCTCGGCGCCGCCGTCGCGGGTGCGTTGCACGATCTGGTCGAGCTTCTCCTTCGAGGTCCAGCCCATCTTGATGAGATCGGGCAGCGGAATGCCCGATACCGTCGAATAACGGATCATCGGCACCATGGAATCGCCGTGGCCGCCGAGCACGAAGGCGGTGACGTCCTCGACCGAGACCTTGAATTCCTCGGCCAGGAAGTAGCGGAAGCGCGAACTATCGAGCACGCCGGCCATGCCGACGACATGGGTCTTGGGCAGCCCGGAGAACTTCTGCAGCGCCCACACCATGGCATCGAGCGGATTGGTGATGCAGATAACGAAAGCCTTCGGCGCGTATTTCTTCAGGCCGGCGCCGACCTGTTCCATGACCTTGAGGTTGATGCCAAGCAGGTCGTCGCGGCTCATGCCCGGCTTGCGCGGCACGCCGGCGGTGACGATGCAGACGTCGGCGCCCTCGATGCCGGCATAGTCGTTGACGCCGGTCAGCCGGGAATCGAAACCATCGACCGGCGATGATTGCGCGATATCGAGGCCCTTGCCCTGCGGGATGCCCTCGGCGATATCGAACAGCACCACGTCGCCGAGATCCTTGAGGCCGATCATGTGGGCGAGCGTGCCGCCGATCATGCCCGAGCCGATGAGCGCTATCTTGTTGCGTGCCATGTGAGGATGTTTTCCCTTTGTCTGTGACTGCGCCCAAGTCTTTGACGACTTTGATGACGGTGCCGAGGAAGAGGCCGGAATGCTGCGGGAAACCGCGAGATTTCGCCGCACCCAATAGCCCCGGTGGGTGGTAAATTCAAACGATTATTTTGGTGTGAGCATTTTCAATCGGTTAGATGGTTTGGGGTTTACGTAAACGTCAAAGTTTGTAAGCCGACTTGGAGGTATCTACACAATGAAGATGGAGATCGTAAGGCTTGAAGCCGGCGATGACGCCCTTGTGATGCGGGTCGCCGAGGATGTGTTCGAGTCTTGGAAGCTGGCGGGACAGCGGGGGCGCGAAGGATCTCAACCTTGTGAACCTTAGGCCTGCGCCTGCGACGCCTCCGGCGCCGCTTTCGCCTTCCGCCGCTCCGCCCAATTCTCCAGCCAGTCCCGGCTCTGCATCTCGATCAGGCGTGAGGCCGTGCGTTCGAATTCGAACACCTCGACGCCGCGCTTGGCCACATAAAGCTCTTGCGGCGGAGCGTCGGCGCTCACCACCAGCCGCGTGTGATGGTCGTAGAGCGTGTCGATCAGCAGGATGAAGCGCTTGGCCTCGTTGCGTTTGCCTTCGCCCAGCACCGGCACATGGTCGATGAAGACGGTCGAGAAGCGCCCGGCAATGGCCAGGAAATCGCGAGCGCCAAGCGGCTTTTCGCAGAGATCGGCGAAGGAAAAACGCGCCGCGTCGCCGGCGGCGGCCGGCACGATCACTTGCCGGCCCTTCAGCGTCAGCGACGTCGCGGCCGTCGGCGTGCCGCGCGTCATCGTTTGCCAGGCCTCGTCGAGCACATGGTCGGCGGCAGCGTCCGCCGGCGTGACATAGACCGGCGTGCGGGCGAGCTTTTCCAGCCGGTAGTCCTTGTCACTGTCGAGCGACAGCACCTGGGCGTGCCGTTCCAGTATGGCGATGAACGGCAGGAACAGCTGGCGGTTCAGCCCGTCGCTATAAAGGTTCTCCGGCGCCACGTTCGAAGTGGCGACCAGCACCACGCCGCTGGCGAACAATGCCGAGAACAGCCGCGACAGGATCATCGCGTCGGCGATGTCGGTGACCGAGAACTCGTCGAAGCACAACACCCAGGCCTGCTCGGCCAGCGCCTTGGCCACCGGCGGGATCGGGTCGTCTTCCCTGACCTCGCCATTCTTGCGCGCCTGCCGGTGCTTCTGGATCCGGTCCTGCACGTCGGCCATGAAGTCGTTGAAATGGACCCGGCGCTTGCGCCGGACCGGCAGCAGCTCGAAGAACATGTCCATCAGCATGGTCTTGCCGCGGCCGACGCCGCCATGGATATAGAGGCCCTTGACGACGTCCCTGGTCTCGCGCTTGCGGGCGAACAGCCAGCCCAGCGCACTCGATTTGTGCGCCAACCGTTTTGCCGAGATCTCCGATGTCAGCCAGTCGAGTGCCGCGGCGATCCGTTCCTGCGCCGGATCGCGTTCGATCGCGCCGGTCTCCACCAGATGGTCGTAGCGCTGCCTGACGGTCGCATGGGTCTGGAGGCCGTCACGCAGATGCATCGGTCACGTCGTTTGTACAGAGCAAGAATCCTCAGGGACGAGGTGTGTTGAGATTCAGGTCAGGCCGAGCCGAGAATGGTGGCTTTCGAGAACCGGAGCGGAGCGTACTTAAAGTACGTGAGCACCGGAAGCGCAGAAAACTGCCGTTCGCAGGCCGGCATCACCTGAATATCGGCATATATAGCCTACCTTGTAAGCGAAATCGCCTGGCCGCTGGAAGTCTGACCGTCGAATTTGGAGCCGCCCGAGGAATAGAGCCGCGCCAGCGAACCGCCATTCTCGTCATAGAGCGTCAACTGCTTGCCGGCGACATTCCAGGACTTGATGCCGTCGATCGGCGCCGGGCAATGCAGCGGCCCGGCGCGGAAGCCGGCGCCGAACTTGGTCTGCGGCGTCGCCACCTTGCAGCTCTGGCCGGCAACGCTGACGTTCCATACGCCGGCGACGCTGGCCGCGCTGAGGTCCGCGGCCCCTGCCGGCGCTGTGCCATCCGGCGGCAAGGACGCGACCTGCGTGTTCGCCGGCGCTGTCGGGAATTGCGCTGGGTCGGTGGTGCCGGGCGCGGCCGGCGGCGGCAGCTGGTTCGAGGTCACCTGGCCAGCCGGAGCCGGCTGCAGCGGCGCCGGCTGCTGGTCGTCCATCGACGAGAAGCGTGAGGTCGAGCAGCCGCCCGCAAAAAGCGCTGCAAACGATACGGCCACCAGACCGCTTTTCGAAAAATTCATTACAACCTCCGTCGGATCCGGCTGGGGGGATGCCGTCCGCGCAATCTCACCTCCACCAAGATGGAGAAGGTGGCGAAATTTCAACCCGATATGGTTAAAATAGGGTTTGCAGCAAGATTTGTTGCAAATTTGTCGCTATGACATGGACCGCAGCGTCGCCGTTCGGCCTCGACGATCACAAATGGAGAAGCGTCCATCCCTGTCATTCTCGTGACGGCTGCTTGCACGAATCGGCGCAGATCCTATGTCTAGGGGCCGAAATCCGCTGGAGCGCAGACGTTGGCCGCGAGGAAGAAAAACGCCAACCGCTATTACAGCGGCCCGCCCAGCGACCATTTCGATGGAACCCTCTTCTTCAATCCTGGCGGCCAGCCGCCCGGGCGTTTCGCCGACGCGCTCAAATGGCAGTTCAACGGCCAACGCGCGAAGTGGCCCGCGGCCGATCCGAGCCCTTTTCCGCAGGCAAGGCCGGCAGCGAAGGTCGAAGGTGCCGACCTCGCGGTGACCATGATCGGCCACGCCACGCTGCTGGTCCAGACCGCTGGGCTGAACATCCTCACTGATCCGGTCTGGTCGCAACGCGCATCGCCGTTTTCCTTTGCCGGACCGAAGCGCGTCAACCCGCCGGGCATCGCCTTTGCCGATTTGCCGCCCATCGACCTCGTGCTGGTCAGCCACAATCATTACGACCATCTCGATCTCGCCACGCTCAGGCAGTTGAGAGCCGGCCATGACCCGCTGCTGATCACTCCGCTCGGCAATGACATGCTGATTGGCCAGGCGGTTCCCGGCATGCGGCTGGCGGCGCATGACTGGGGCGACAGGGTCGACATCGGCAATGGCGTTGTCGTCCATATCGAGCCGGCGCATCACTGGTCGGCACGCGGCACCCGCGACCGACGCATGGCGCTGTGGGCCGGCTTCGTTGTCGAGACACCGGGCGGCAAGACCTACTTCGCCGGCGATACCGGCTTCCACGATGGCATCAACTACCAGCTGATGGCTGACAAGCATGGCGGCTTCCGCTTCGCCATCCTGCCGATCGGCGCCTACGAGCCGCGCTGGTTCATGGCACCCCAGCACCAGAACCCGGAGGAAGCGGTGCAAGGCATGAAACTGTGCAATGCGACTTTCGCCGCCGGCTGCCACTGGGGCACCTTTCAGCTCACCGATGAGCCGATCGACGAGCCGGTCCGGAGGCTGGCCGAGGCGCTTGCGGCCGAGCAGCTGCCGCCGGAGCGCTTTCGCGCCTTGCGGCCCGGCGAAGTCTGGGTCGTGCCCTGAAGTCAATCCTTGGCACCCGCCAGGATTGGCGTTTACCTCACGGCGGTTTTCGCCCACCATGATGTCGTGATGTTTCGAGGAACGGAGTCGCGTCTCATGAAAACAGTCCTGGCAGCCCTCGTCGCCGCCGCAATCTCCACCTCGACGGCCTTTGCCGGTGAAATCAGCGACCGTGCCGCCGAAGCCGAAAAGCTGCTCCAGTCCGGTGATTCCGCCGGCGCGCTGGAAAAGTTCCGTGGTGCCGAGGACGCACTGTGGGAAGCGATGCCGCTCGCGGTACTCAACGTCAAGCACGTCGACACGGCGGCGGGTTTCGGCATCTACACCGAGCGCGCGAACCACATCTACAAACCCGGCGAGAAGATCGTGCTCTACATGGAGCCGGTCGGCTACGGTTACGGCTCCGACGGGCTCGGCAACAAGCAGATCTCGCTTTCGGTCGACCTGACCGTGGTCTCCGCATCCGGCGAGGAACTCGGCAAAATGGAGAAGATCAGCCGCGTCCAGGTCGCCTCGCGCTCGCGCAACCGCGAGCTGTTCTTCAAGCTGGACTTGTCCCTCGATGGCTTGCCGCCCGGCAAATACCGCTGCGACTTCCTCATGCACGACGAGAATTCGAGCAAGACGGGGCCGTTCAGCACCGACATTGAGATCGCCGGCTAGGTTTCGCCGCTTACATTCCCTCGCGAGCGACGGAACCCAAGCACGACAGCAGCGTTTTCATGCAGTTACAAAATCTGTCGGCTCGAGAGGCATTTCCATGCTCAGATGGATCATCATTCTCCTGATCATCGCCGCCGCCGCCAGCCTGCTCGGCATGCCGGCGTTGGCCGGGGCCGCAGCCACTGGCGCGCGCATCCTTATCGGTATCGTGCTCATCATCTTCCTGCTGATCTTGTTTGGGGTCTTCGCCGTGACGTAAAGCGGCTGCGCACTGGTAATTCCCGCCCGTTTCCGCCATATAGCGCCAAACGGACACGGAACTTTTCGGAGCGATGGCAAGCACGACCCCTTTCGCCAAGATGAACGGCATCGGCAACGAGATCATCGTCGCCGACATGCGCGGTCGCGCCGATCGGGTGACGGCGGCCGCGGCGATCGCACTCAACGCGGATGTCGCGACCGGCTTCGACCAGATCATGGCGATCCACGATGCGAGGACGCCGGGCACCGCCTTTTTCATCGACATATTGAATTCCGACGGCACCGGTGCACAGGCTTGCGGCAACGGCATGCGCTGCGTCGTCCAGGCACTCGCCGCCGAGACCGGCCAGAAGAGCTTCACCTTCGAGACCGTCGCCGGCATCCTCAACGCCAGTGAACATGCCGACGGCTCGATCTCGGTCGACATGGGCATGCCGCGTTTCGGCTGGCAGGACATTCCGCTGGCCGAAGAATTCCGCGACACCCGCATGATCGAATTGCAGATCGGCCCGATCGACGCACCGGTGCTGCATTCCCCCTCGGCCGTCTCGATGGGCAACCCGCACGCCATCTTCTGGGTCGACCGCGACGTCTGGTCCTACGAGCTCGACCGTTTCGGCCCGCTGCTTGAGAACCACCCGATCTTCCCCGAACGCGCCAACATCACCATCGCGCAGGTCACCTCGCCCGAAAGCATGATCATCCGCACCTGGGAACGCGGCGCCGGCCTGACCAAGGCCTGCGGCTCCGCCTCCTGCGCCGCCGTGGTGGCAGCGGCCCGCACCAGGCGGACCGGGCGCAGCGTCAGCCTGCTGACCCCCGGCGGCGGCACGCTGCATGTCGAATGGCGCGACGACGACCATGTCATCCTGACCGGTGCCGCCGAATGGGAATTTTCCGGCAGCTTCGATCCCTCGACTGGCGCCTGGGCCCGCGACACCGAAAGCGCGGCCTGATGTCGGCCCTGTCGAAGAGCCCTGTCTTCGAGGGCTCCCTCTCCGAGGCCCCCCGTTCCAATGGCCCCCGTTCCAATGGCATCGACGTGGTGACCTTCGGCTGCCGGCTGAATACCTATGAATCCGAAGTGATGCGGCGCGAGGCCGAAACCGCGGGTCTCGGCGCGCTGGCCGGCGGTGCCGTGATCTTCAACACCTGCGCCGTCACCGGCGAGGCCGTGCGCCAGGCCAGGCAGGCGATCCGCAAGGCGCGCCGCGACAACCCGCAGGCGCGCATCATCGTCACCGGCTGCGCTGCGCAAACCGAGCCCGAAAAATTCGCCGCCATGGACGAGGTCGATCTCGTGCTTGGCAATGAGGAGAAGCTGAAGGCAAACGCCTATCGCGCGCTGCCGGATTTTGGCGTCAACGACACCGAGAAGGCCCGCGTCAACGACATTTTTTCGGTGCGCGAGACCGCCGGCCACATGGTCGACGCCATCGAGGGCCGGGCGCGTGCCTTCGTCCAGGTGCAGAATGGCTGCGACCATCGCTGCACCTTCTGCATCATCCCTTACGGCCGCGGCAATTCGCGCTCGGTGCCGATGGGCGCCGTGGTCGAGCAGGTCAAGCGTCTCGCCGGCAACGGTTATGCCGAGATCGTGCTGACCGGCGTCGACATGACGTCTTTCGGCGCCGACCTGCCGGGTGCGCCCAAGCTCGGCAAGCTTGTGAAGACGATCCTCAGGCAGGTGCCGGACGTGAAGCGCCTGCGGCTGTCGTCGATCGATTCCATCGAGGCCGACGACGACCTGCTCGACGCCATCGCCACCGAGCCCAGGCTGATGCCGCACCTGCATCTGTCGCTGCAATCGGGCGACGACATGATCCTGAAGCGCATGAAGCGCCGCCATCTGCGCGACCAGTCGATCCGCTTCTGCGAGGATGTGCGCAAGCTGCGCCCTGCAATCGTCTTCGGCGCCGACATCATCGCCGGCTTCCCCACCGAGACCGACGACATGTTCGAGAACTCGATAGATATCGTCGCCGAATGCGGCCTGACCCATCTCCACGTCTTTCCGTTCAGCCCGCGCGAAGGCACGCCCGCCGCACGCATGCCGCAGCTGCGCCGCGAGGTGGTCAAGCAGCGCGCCGCCCGGCTGCGCGCGGCCGGCGAAGCCGCCTATCGCCGTCACCTCTCGTCACTTCCCGGCACACGCCAGTCGATCTTGATCGAGCATGACGGGCTTGGCCGCACCGAAGGCTTCACGCTTGCCGCACTCGGCGCCGGCAGCCCGGGCGAGATCGTCGAAGCGACAATTACTGGCCACGATGGCACCCGGCTGATCGCGGCCCCGCTTGCCGCTTGCGCCGCCTGAGAAACGCAAAGCATGGCTGGTTTTTTCAAGAAGATATTTTCGTTCGGCAAGAAAGAAATTGTCGAGGAACGGATCGACGAGACCGCGCCCCTCCCGCCGATCAAATGGGATGCGCTGGACGCGCTGAAGCCGGCGGCCGAACAGGCCGTACCGGAGTTCCTGAAGCGCGACGAGCCGCTGCCCGAGGCAGAGAGCGTGCCTGCGCCGGCAGTTGCGCCGGAATCGGAACTGGCGCCGACGCCCCACCCTCCCCTCGACGGGGAGGGTCGACGCGAAGCGGCGGGGCGGGGTGATAGCGCCGACGCTGGCGCTAGTCACCCCCACCCCCGAGCTGCGCTCGGGACCTCCCCCATCGAGGGGGAGGTAAAGCCTGCGCCTCAACCGGCACCCGAAGAACCAGCACCCGAGCCGGCGCCCACCATCCCGCCCTCGCCCGAGCCGACGGTCCCATCCGAACCGGAACCGCTGCCCGAGCCCGAGCCGGACGAGGAGCCGGCACCCGCGCCAGAGACCCCGGAGCCACCGGCGCCAGAGGAAATTCCGGTACCCCCGGCGGCTCCGGAGCCCGTTCCCGAGCCTCAGCCGCAAGAAGTTCCTGCTCCCGCGCCGGCCGAGCCGGAAATTGTTCCGTCGCGCCCGGAGGGACCGCCGGAGCCAGCGCCCGTCGAGGTGCCGGTCCCGCCTGTCGAGGTTCCAGCCGAACAGCCCGCACCTGTCGAGGTGCCGCCGGCCGCGCCTTCCGCACAGCCGACTTCAAAGGCCAGCGCCGCCCCTCATCCGCCTGCCGGCACCTTCTCCCCGTATAGGGACGGGGAAACGCAAGAAGCGCCAACGCCCCACCCTCCCCTCGATGGGGAGGGTCGACGCGAAGCGGCGGGGTGGGGTGACAGCGCCGACGCCGGAGCCAGTCACCCCCACCCCCGAGCTGCGCTCGGGACCTCCCCCATCGAGGGGGAGGTNGGGGGGGGGGGGCGGGGGGGGGGGGGGGGGGGGGGTGACAGCGCCGACGCCGGAGCCAGTCACCCCCACCCCCGAGCTGCGCTCGGGACCTCCCCCATCGAGGGGGAGGTAAAGCGCACGCCGCCCGACGCTATATCTGCACCGGTCGAGGCGCAGCCCGTCCAGCCACCACCGGAGCCCAAACCCGCCCCGGGTAAAGTGACCGTCACCAAGAAGGTCGAGCAGAAGGCCGAACCGGTGAAGGCGCCGGAGCCGGCGTCGAGGCGCTCCTGGTTCCAGCGCATGCGCGACGGGCTTGCCCGCTCCTCGCGCGAGCTCACCGGCAACATCGCCGGCGTCTTCACCAAGCGCAAGCTGGACGAGGAGACGCTGCAGGATCTCGAAGACGTGCTGATCCGCGCCGACCTCGGCATGGAGACGGCCTTGCGCGTCACCGATGCGCTGGCCTCCAGCCGCTACGGCAAGGACGTCTCCGACACCGAGGTGCGCGCCATCATGGCGGCCGAGGTGGAGAAGGTGCTGACCCACGTCGCCAGGCCGCTGGAGCTCGACCTCTCGCACAAGCCGCATGTCATCCTGGTGGTCGGCGTCAACGGCACTGGCAAGACCACGACCATCGGCAAGCTCGCTGCCAAGCTGACCGATGGCGGCCTGTCGGTGATGCTCGCCGCCGGCGACACTTTCCGCGCTGCCGCGATCGAACAACTCAAGATCTGGGGCGAGCGCACGAACTCGCCGGTCATCGCCTCCAAGCTCGGCGCCGATGCCGCCGGCCTCGCCTACGATGCTTTCGAGCGGGCGAAGGAAGCCGGCTCCGACGTGCTGATCATCGACACCGCGGGCCGCCTGCAGAACAAGACCGAGCTGATGGCGGAACTGGAAAAGATCGTCCGCGTGCTCGGCAAGCTCGATCCGGAAGCGCCGCACACCGTGCTGCAAACCGTCGACGCCACCACCGGCCAGAACGCGCTCAACCAGGTCGAGATCTTTCGCAATGTCGCCGGCGTCAACGGCCTGGTGATGACCAAGCTGGACGGCACGGCGCGCGGCGGTATTCTGGTGGCGATCGCGGCGAAGCACAAATTGCCGGTCTATTTCATCGGCGTCGGCGAACAGGTCGACGACCTCGAACCTTTCTCGGCAAGCGAATTCGCCAGGGCGATCGCTGGAGTTGCGTAGCGGCATGATCCCGAAAATTTTTGAACGGGATCGTGCGTAAGAAGGAAGATCATGAACCCACCCATTCTCGAACGCGACCCGTCCGACCCGCAGAAAGAGAAGAAGGAAGGCGTCAATCCGCTGCTCAAGCTGGTGCTGGAGCTTGGGCCCTTGCTGGTCTTCTTCTTTGCCAATGCGCGCGGCCCATGGCTGGTGGAGAAATTCCCGGTGCTGGCCGAGTTCGGCGGCCCGATCTTCGTCGCCACCGGCCTCTTCATGGCCGCCACGGCCATCGCGCTGGTCGTGTCATGGCTGCTTATTCGCAGCTTGCCGATCATGCCGTTGGTGTCCGGCGTCGTCGTCTTCATCTTCGGCGCGCTGACGCTCTATCTGCAGGACGATATCTTCATCAAGATGAAGCCGACCATCGTCAACACGCTGTTCGGCGGCGTGCTGCTCGGCGGCCTGTTCTTCGGCCGGTCGCTGCTCGGCTATGTCTTCGAGTCCGCCTTCAAGCTCGACGCCGAAGGCTGGCGCAAGCTCACTTTCCGCTGGGGCCTGTTCTTCCTGTTCCTGGCCATCGTCAACGAAGTGGTCTGGCGCAATTTTTCCACCGATACCTGGGTTACCTTCAAGGTCTGGGGCATCATGCCGATCACGCTTCTGTTCACCTTCAGCCAAATGCCGCTGATCCTGCGCCATTCGCTGGACGACAAGGCAAGTGGAGAACAGAAGGCCGGCGGGGAAGAAAAGGCCGGCAAGTAGAACAATTCCAGGAAAAGCGCGTAACGCCTTCCCTAGTGAATTGCCTCAAGAACCAAATGGGAGAGAGGGTCATGGAATTCGTCTCCACGCGCGAGGAACTGCGGACGATCTATAAGACGCCGCGGCCGACCGATGGTTCGATTCGCAAGGAATTGAAGGCGCTCGACGGCCATTGCCGTTCCTTCATCGGCAAGAGCCCGTTCGTGCTGATCGGCTCCTCCGATGGCGAAGGCAATTCCGACGTAACGCCGAAGGGCGACAAACCGGGCTTCGCCGTCGTTCTCGACGACAGGACCATCGCCATTCCAGACCGGCCCGGCAACAACCGGCTGGACACGCTGGAAAACATCCTGCGCAATCCCTCGGTCGGGCTGCTTTTCCTCATCCCCGGCATGAATGAGACGCTGCGCGTCAATGGCGATGCCCGCATCACCGTCGACGCGGGCTTGCGCGAGCGCCTTTCCGTCGACGGCAAGGAGCCGCAAAGCGTCATCGTCGTCACCGTCAAGGCCACCTACATGCATTGCGCCAAGGCCTTCATGCGCTCCGACCTGTGGAAGCCGGAGACCTGGTACGACCGCGCGACGCTGCCGACACTCGGCCAGATCCTGCGCGACCAGCTGGCGCTGGCCGATTCGGCCGAGGCGACCGACCGCTGGCTGGACGACGAATACAAGCAGACCATGTGGTAGGCTTTTCCGGACCCGATTCGTCCGAACTGGCCTCACCGACTGTGCTGAACATCCTCGCCGTCTCCGGCAGCCTGCGGGCCACCTCCACCAATTCGGCCTTGGTCGAAGCATTGGCGCGCAACGCGCCGGCCGGATGCCGCGTCACCGTCTATGACGGGCTTGGCCGCTTGCCGATCTTCAACCCCGACGATGAAGGCGAGCGGACACCGCACGCGGCCTCCGAGCTGATCGACGCCGTCACCAGTGCCGACGGCATTATCGTCTCCTGTCCCGAATATGCCCATGGCGTACCGGGCGGGCTGAAGAACGCGCTCGACTGGCTGGTCTCGCGCGACGCGGCCGTCGCCAAGCCGGCCATGCTGATGCACGCCTCGCCGCGCTCGCTGTTCGCCCGTGCCGCTTTGGCCGAAATCATGCGCACCATGTCGTTCGCGCTTTATGAGGACGCGGTGCTGGAGATTGCGCTGCTGGGGAAGAAGCCGCAGGAGGTAGAGGCTATTTTGGCTGAGCCGGCGAATGTGCTGGCGATGCGCGACGCGCTTTCGGCTTTCGCCGAGTTCATCCGCACGCGCTGAGCGGCGGCGCCTTTGCCTTCTCCCCCTTGTGGGAGAAGGTGGATCGGCGCGCAGCGCCGAGACGGATGAGGGGTGTTCCAGCGGAGTGAGGCGTTGGTTTTTCTGGTTCAAACCTGGCGATTGTTGACGTATCGCCAAGCTGGAACACCCCTCATCCGACCTCGCTTCGCGAGGCCACCTTCTCCCGCAGGGGGAGAAGGAAGAGAGAGGCGCCTACTTCTTCCCTCTCAACGTCTCCACATCGGTCTTGCCGACATACCAGTCGCGGGCGTTGACCTCTTCGAAGACCACCCAGACATCGTCATTGCCGAGCCCGGTGGCGTCCATGATGGCGGCCGTGACTTTTTTGGCGATGTCAGCCTTCTTGCCTGCCGGATCGGCGGCGATCACTTCCTTGACGATGCGGATGTTGACGAATGGCATGACGTCCTCCCCTTGAATTGTGCATGGTGCCGCCTGCAGGCGGTTTCGAAATTCGCTCTGGCGAACCGTATGCCGGCGATTCTGGCGGCCTCGGCGCTCCAGGCGCCGCTGTTATGCGCAGAAACGCCATCAAGGCCCGCCAGAGAAAAGTCTGAGGCAGCCTCAATAGGTCTTGGCTCCGTTCACCATCAGCCGCACCATGTAGAGCGAGGTGGTGCCGGCGATGTACAGGCAGTTCAGCTTGTTGCCGCCGAACACGCAATTGGCGGTCACCTCCGGCACCTTGACCTTACCGATCAGCGTGCCGTCCGGATCGTAGCAATGGATGCCGTCGGCGGCGCTGGTCCAGATGCGCCCGTCCGCGTCGAGCCGGAAACCGTCGAACAGGCCGGCCGTGCAGTCGGCGAAGACCTTGCCGCCCGACACCTTCTTGCCGTGCTTGCCGACATTGAAGACCCGCATATGCGCCGGGTTCTCGGCGCCATGCGTGCGGCCGGTGTCGACGACATAGAGCAGGCTCTCGTCCAGCGAAAAGGCGAGCCCGTTGGGTCTCACCATATCTGTGATCACCGCCTCGATCTCGCCGGTATCGGGATCGACCCGGTAGACGTGGCAGGCACCGATCTCGCTCTCGGCCTTGTCGCCCTCATAGTCGGTGTCGATGCCGTAGGTCGGATCGGTGAACCAGATCGAACCGTCGGACTTCACTACCGCGTCGTTGGGCGAGTTCAGCCGCTTGCCCTTCCATTTGGCGGCAATCGGGGTGATCGAGCCGTCATGCTCGGTACGGCTGACGCGGCGGCCGGAGTGCTCGCACGTCACCAGCCGGCCCTGCCGATCGACGGTGTTGCCGTTCGAATTGCCCGATGGCTGCCGGAACACGCTGACGCTGCCGTCCGTCTCATCGTAGCGCAGCATGCGGTTGTTCGGAATGTCGGACCAGACGACATAGCGGCCGGCGGCGAACCAGGCCGGTCCTTCCGCCCAGCGGCATCCGGTGAACAGCTTTTCCACCTGCGCGTTGCCGTTGAACAGGCGCGCGAAGCGCGGATCGAGAATTTCGTAATAGTCTGCGGCCGCCATGCATTTCCTCCCGGCATCACGTGACGCCGGATCAAGCCAGTCCGCGATCGATATGGCAAGACGGGACGCCTGCAATTTGTATGACAAAACGGAGAGGAAGCAGCCGGTCGACTTGGCTCGGCATACGCCGCCGACCCGAACGCGCTTTAGGACCCGATTAACCGGCTATGCACTGCGCGCAATGGTGCATTGCAACATCTTCTTTTTGCAACGCACCAATACTATGTCATGTTCCGTACTGCCAAGGGAGGAAGAACCCGCCGCCAGAATGCGGCACAGAAGGACCCTTGCTATGATCTTCAACGATCTCATGACCCGCGCTCGCACCAGCATCGCCAAGCGCAAGCACTACAACCGCCTCGTCGCCGAAATCGACAGCTTTTCCAGCCGCGACCTCGCCGACATGCGCGCCGATCGCTCGGAAATGCTCTACCAGATCCACAAGCAGATCTACGGCTGAGTTCTTGACCTTGCGCCACCCCGGCGCGTTGAGATTCAGGTCAGGCCGAGACGAAAACGGTGGATTCTGAGAACCGGAGCGGAGCGTACTTTTCGTACGTGAGCACCGGAAGCGCAGGAAGCCGCCGTTTGCAGGCCGGCATCACCTGAATATCAATGCGCCGCCAATGCCTTGTCGATCTGTGGCAGTAACAAATCCCTAGCCGTCTCCGCCGTCAGCGGGCCGACATGCTTGTAGGCGATCTTGCCGTCCTTGCCGATGACGAAGGTTTCCGGCACGCCATAGACACCCCAGTCGATCGCCGCACGGCCGGCTTCGTCGACACCGATGGCCTGGAACGGATTGCCGAGATCGCCGAGGAACCGTCGGGCGTTCTCCGGCCGGTCCTTGTAGTTCAGCGCCGCCATCACGAACCGCTTGTCCTGCGACAGCGCCAGAAGCACCGGGTGCTCTTCGCGACATGGCGCGCACCACGACGCAAAGACGTTGACCAGCGTCACCTTGCCGACGAAGGTTTTGGAATTGAGCCCCGGCAGGTTTGACCCTTCCAGCGCCGGCAGGTTGGTCTGCGGCGCCGGCAGGCCGATCAGCGCCGACGGCACTTCCGAAATATCGCGCCCCGACAATAGCTGCGACAGGAACAGTCCTGCCAGGCCGAGGAAGACCAGCAGCGGCAAGAGCACGAACAGGCGCCGGCTGCGTGACGGTGTTTCGGTTTCGCTACTCACGGCTTTGCCGTCCCCTTGTCGGAACGGCGCTTCACGCCGGCTGCTTCGAGTTCGGCGAGCTCGCGCCTGCGCGCCCGCTGGTCGAGCAGGATCCAGCCGATCAGCCCGGCCAGAACCAACGCGGTGATGGCATAGGCCGCGGCGACATAGAGCGCATGCGCACTCATGCGGTCCGCTCCATTCCAGCGTCTCCATTCAACCGTCGTTCGATCATGCTTTCCCTTAGCCGCGCATCGGCAGCTTCGCAATCGGACGCCGCGCCGCAGTCCTCAGGCCCATGGTCTTCTGCAGGCTTGTACTGCCGCATCAATCCGTACCGTGGCGCAAGGCCAGCGCCGCCGACACTGGTCCCAGCACAGCAAGAAACAGTGTCAGCGCGGCAAGAATGAGGAAGGGTTGCAAAAACGGATCGGGATTGGCGGTGGCGCCATAGCTCGCCGAAACACCGAAGATCAGCACCGGTATGGTCAGCGGCAGCACCAGCACAGAGATCAAGAGCCCGCCGCGCGGCAGCGCCACCGCAACCGCCGCCCCGGCGGCACCGATGAAGGTGATCGCCGGCGTGCCAACCAGCAGCGTCAGCGCCGTGGCGCCTATCGCCAGCGGCTCCATGTTCATGAACAGGCCGAGCAAGGGAGCCGCGACCACCAGCGGCAGCACGCTGCCAGCCCAATGCGCCAGGCATTTCACCAGCACCGTCAGCGCCAGCATGTGCCGGTCGTTGCCGAGCACCAGGAGATCGAGCGAGCCATCCTCGCGATCGGCCTGGAACAGCCGGTCGAGCCCGAGCAGGCAGGACAGCAGCGCGCCTATCCACAATATCGCCGGGCCGATGCGGGAAAGCAGCTTCAAGTCCGGTCCAACGCCGAAGGGAATTGT
The DNA here is from genome assembly GCF_000502935.1 of Mesorhizobium sp. LNHC221B00. NCBI lineage: Bacteria > Pseudomonadati > Pseudomonadota > Alphaproteobacteria > Hyphomicrobiales > Phyllobacteriaceae > Mesorhizobium > Mesorhizobium sp. LNHC221B00. The sequence goes on from NZ_AYWR01000014.1 coordinate 115,311, forward strand.
GGCGATGACGGCCAGGAAGAAGATGACGCCGGTCAAAGCGCCGCCGCCGGCGCGGATGTTGAGGCGGATGTCGCGGGCGAAGAGGGCTAGCATGATGTGAGATGCCGGCGCCCAGGCACCCCCCTCTGACCTGCCGGCCATCTCCCCCGCAAGGGGGGAGATTGGCAGTTCATGCGGCTCCCCAGCCTTTGAACGTTGAAGATTGGCGAAGGCCGAGACAACTTCCGATCTCCCCCCTTGCGGGGGAGATGGCCGGCAGGACAGAGGGGGGTGCCTCGCACCATCATCAATCCGTTTCCCCCATCACCAATGTCTTCGCCCCATCCAATCCCAACGGCAGATGCGTCGCCGCGACAATCAACCCGCCCCCAGCACAATGCTTCGTCATCAGCCCCGCAAACCGCGTCTCCGAAGCCTTGTCCAGCCCCGCCGTCGGCTCATCGAGCAGCCACAGCGGCCGCTGGCTGACCAGAAGCTTGGCGATCGCGGCGCGCCGCCTCTGTCCTGTCGAGAGATAGCCGAACGGCAGATGGCCGATGCCGCCGAGCCCGACGGTCTCCAGCGCCTCGTCGACGCTGACGTCTCCGCCACCGTTGAAATCGCGCCAGAAGCGCAGGTTTTCCGCCACGCTCAGCGCCGGCTTCATCGCGTTCTGGTGGCCAAGGTAATGACAGGCCGAGGCAATGGACGGAAAGGCCTCGCCGCCGCCTTCGAGCAGCAACCGGCCTTCGGCCACCGGCAACAGCCCGGCGACGATCCTGAGCAAGGTCGATTTGCCCGATCCGTTCGGCCCGGTGACGACCAGCGCCTGGCCTTGGTCGAGCGCAAAACCGACGCCGGAAAACACCGTCTCGCCGCCGCGTTCGCCGCCCAGATTTTCGGCGATCAGCCGCATCCCTCGCCTGCCCTGAAATCAATGTTTCGCGAGCGCTGCCGCATCGCACAAATTTGCTCCGCAACTGTCTAGAACTATTCCAGAAAATTCTCTATATGCGGTGCATCCGTGCCAGCGGTCGGCGCGGGAACAGAATTTGCGCCGAACCAGCGCACGCGCCGCCTTGAACGGCTCGGGTTGCTTGGGAACGGACAGCGGAAATGGCCGTACCCGCACCTTTGCGCGTGATTGCATGCCATCGGCGTCCGTTCCCTTTCAGGCTGAACAGACAAGGACGGATCGCACGTGTCAAAATCCCTCGATAGCTTCAACTGCCGCCGCACCCTGACCGCGGGCGGCGCCGAGTATGTCTATTTCGACCTCGTCGAGGCCGAGAAGAACGGCCTCACCGGCATCGCCCAGCTGCCCTATTCGATGAAGGTGCTGCTCGAAAATCTGCTGCGCAACGAGGACGGCCGTTCGGTCACCAAGGACAGTATCCAGGCGGTCGCCGGCTGGCTGACCGACAAGGGCACGGCCGGCGTCGAGATTGCCTACCGCCCGGCCCGGGTGCTGATGCAGGATTTCACCGGCGTTCCCGCCGTGGTGGATCTGGCCGCCATGCGCGACGCCATGGCCTCGCTCGGCGGCGACCCGCAGAAGATCAACCCGCTGGTGCCCGTCGACCTCGTCATCGACCATTCCGTCATCGTCGACGAATTCGGCACGCCGCTGGCTTTCGCCAGGAATGTCGAGCTCGAATACGAGCGCAACGAGGAGCGCTACAAGTTTCTGAAATGGGGCCAGCAGGCGTTCCGCAACTTCCGCGTCGTGCCGCCCGGCACCGGCATCTGCCACCAGGTCAATCTCGAATATCTCGGCCAGGTGGTGTGGACCAACACCGAGGACGGCGAAACCACCGCTTACCCGGACACCTGCGTCGGCACCGATTCGCACACCACCATGATCAACGGCCTTGGCGTGCTCGGCTGGGGCGTCGGCGGCATCGAGGCCGAGGCGGCCATGCTTGGCCAGCCGGTCTCCATGCTGCTGCCCGAAGTCATCGGCTTCCGCCTCACCGGCAAGCTCAAGGAAGGCGTCACCGCCACCGACCTGGTGCTCACCGTCACCCAGATGCTGCGCAAGAAGGGCGTCGTCGGCAAGTTCGTCGAGTTCTTCGGCCCGGGCCTGTCCAACATGACGCTGGCCGACCGCGCCACCATCGGCAACATGGCGCCCGAATATGGCGCCACCTGCGGCTTCTTCCCGGTCGATTCGGAAACCATCCGCTATCTGACAATGTCCGGTCGCGAGGAAAGCCGCATCGCGCTGGTGGAAGCCTATTCCAAAGCGCAAGGCATGTGGCGCGAGGCCGGCTCGGCCGACCCGGTCTTCACCGACCTGCTCGAACTCGAGTTGAGCAGCGTCGTGCCGTCGATGGCCGGCCCCAAGCGCCCCGAAGGCCGCGTCGCGCTTGAAGGCATTCCAGCCGGCTTCGCCAAGGCGATGGAGACCGAATACAAGAAGGCCGCCGAAATCTCCAAGCGCTATGCCGTCGAAGGCACCGACCATGATCTCGGCCATGGCGACGTCGTCATCGCCGCCATCACGTCGTGCACCAACACCTCGAATCCGAGCGTGCTGATCGGCGCCGGTCTTTTGGCGCGCAACGCCAACCGTCTCGGCCTCAAGCAGAAGCCGTGGGTGAAGACCTCGCTGGCGCCCGGCAGCCAGGTGGTCGCCGAGTATCTGGAGAAATCCGGCCTGCAGAAGGAGCTCGACCAGATCGGCTTCAATCTTGTCGGCTTCGGCTGCACCACCTGCATCGGCAATTCCGGCCCGCTGCCGGCGCCGATCTCCAAGACCATCAACGATAAGGGCTTGATTGCAGCCGCGGTGCTCTCCGGCAACCGCAATTTCGAAGGCCGCGTCTCGCCCGACGTGCAGGCGAACTACCTGGCGTCACCGCCGCTGGTCGTCGCCCATGCGCTGGCCGGCACTGTCACCAGGGACCTGACCACCGAGCCGCTCGGCGAGGACAAGAATGGCAATCCGGTCTACCTCAAGGACATCTGGCCGAGCTCGACCGAGATCCAGGAGTTCATCGAGAAGAACGTCACCCGCGAGCTGTTCGCCCGCAAATATGCCGACGTCTTCAAGGGCGACGAATACTGGCAGAACGTCAAGGCGCCGGAAGGCCAGACCTATGCCTGGGACGACAACTCGACTTATGTGCAGAACCCGCCCTATTTCGCCGGCATGACCGCTGGTTTCGGCAAGATCGGCGACATCAAGGGCGCCCGCGTGCTCGGCCTGTTCGGCGACAAGATCACCACAGACCACATCTCGCCGGCGGGCTCGATCAAGGCGGCGTCGCCTGCCGGCAAATACCTCACCGACCACGGCGTCGGCGTCGCCGACTTCAACCAGTACGGCACACGGCGCGGCAATCATGAAGTGATGATGCGCGGCACCTTCGCCAACATCCGCATCCGCAACCACATGCTGGGCGAGAACGGCCGCGAGGGCGGCTACACCATCCACTACCCGTCGAAGGAAGAGGAATCGATCTACGACGCAGCGATGGAATACAAGAAGGAAGGCGTGCCGCTGGTCATCTTCGCCGGCGTCGAATACGGCAACGGCTCCTCGCGCGACTGGGCGGCCAAGGGAACGAACCTGCTTGGCGTCCGCGCCGTCATCGCCCAGTCCTTCGAGCGCATCCACCGCTCGAACCTGGTCGGCATGGGCGTCATCCCCTTTGTTTTCGAGGAAGGCACCTCATGGGCCTCGCTCAACCTCAAGGGCGACGAGGTGGTCGAGATCGACGGCCTGAGCACCATCAAGCCGCGCCAGACGATGAACGCCAAGGTCACCTACGGCGACGGCACGGTGAAGAACGTGCCGATCATCTGCCGCATCGATACGCTGGACGAGCTCGACTACTTCAAGAACGGCGGCATCCTGCAATACGTGCTGCGCGATCTGGCCGCGTAGCGGCAAGGGAGTAGGGCTTAGGCAGTAGGGAATAGAACACCTACTGCCTACTGCCTACTGCCTACTGCCTACTGCCTACTGCCTACTGCCTACTGCCTACTGCCTGCTGCCCTTGCTTCGGCGCCCCATACCGCGCTGCCGCCGCCAGCAGCACACCCAGCATCAGCCCGTTGAAGATGTGCCACAGGAAATGCGTGCCGAGCGGAAAGCTGCCGCAGACCATCGGGTCGATCATGCGGCAGATGACGGACACCACGAAGATCGCCGAACCGGCCAGATTGTACCAGCCGGCGCGGTTGCCGCTCACCGTCACCCAGACGCCGAAGAAGGCGAGCGCCAGGAACGGCGGCAGATAGCCCGTCGTGCCGTTCGATGCCTGGCGCAGCCAGTCCGGTACGGCGAAGGTGATCAGCCCGGCAACCGCGTAGAAGACGACGAAGACAGCGATCGCCTTGCCCCATTCCATACCGAGGAAACGGCGCAGGTTGAACAGCGTGTAGGCCAGGGTAAAGCTTGCTATCGGCAGGATATCGGCCCAGATCGTGCCCCGTGTGGCAAAGATATGGAAGATCGTCGAGCCGATGCCGATCGCCACCACCCACCAGGCCAGCACTTGCGCGAAGGTGCCGGTTTTGTGCCGCCGCACTTCGAGCACACCCCATAATCCCGCCGCGATGAAGGCGAGGTTGGTCAAAGCATTCGTCGGCTCGGCCCAAAGTCCAGAACCGGTCCGCTCGCAATAGAGATCGACAGGGGTCAGGAGAGTTTGCCACATGGTGATGATCCCAGCCCGAATCGAACCGCGTAGTGAAATGCAGTGCCCACTCCTATTGCGACCTTACCTGCGGCTGCAATGGCAAAATTTCACCGCAACGTGACTTCCCGTTGACTTCGGCTTCTGCCACATATTTCGGCAAATCAGAACAAAGCCGGCATCACCGGCGGGAATTGGAATGGTCATGGCCTCGCGAAGATCCCTGTGGCTGGCAGCCCTTGCGCTGGCCTTCTCGGCGGTTGCCGGTGCTGGCCATGCCAGCGAATCCGAGAAAATGCATGCGGAACCCCAGGCCGACAAGCCGCTCGGCGTGGTCGAGCTGTTCACCAGCCAGGGCTGCAGTTCCTGTCCCCCGGCCGATGCCTTCTTCGCCGAACTCGCCACCAAGGACGACATTGTCGCGCTCGCCTATCACGTCGACTATTGGGACTATCTCGGCTGGAAGGACACGCTGAGCCGCAAGGAGAACACCGAGCGGCAGTACGACTACATGCGCGCCTTCGGCAGCCGCTCCGTCTATACGCCGCAGGCGGTGCTCAATGGCCGCATCCATGTCAACGGCGCCAATCGCACCGAGGTCGATGGCGCGCTCGCCCGAATGGCAAGATCCGGCGAAGGCATGCGCGTCGCCATCAAGGTCAGCCGGACCAGCGACCGTGNGTGATCATCGATGCCGGCGATGCCGGCACCGGCCCCAGCGATGCCCATGTCGTCATCGTCTATTTCGAGCCGCCGCAGACGATCAAGATCGCCCAGGGCGAGAACTCCGGCCGCAAAATGACCTATTGGAACGCGGTTACCGGCATCCAGACCGCCGGCATGTGGCACGGCAAGGCGCAGCGCTATGAATTGCCGATAAGCGAGATCGTCAAGAAGGGCGGCTGCGCCGTGCTCTTGCAATCGGCCGGCAAGGACGGCATGCCCGGACCCATTCTCGGCGCCGCCTTCATCCACAAGCCTTGAAAAGACTTCAATGCCCGGTCAGCCGATCGGCGAAGGCCGCGAGGCGGGACGTTCGGCCGAGACCGTTTGCCTCGCGCCGGTCGGCGATGCGATAGAGCTGGTACATGGAGTGGACGCCGAGCCAGCGCAGCGGTTCCGGCTCCCATTTCTTGACCGTGCGGTTGACCCAGGGCAGCCGGGTCAGTTCGGTGTCGTGGCCGAGCACGAGGTCGCGCAAGGTGCGGCCCGACAGGTTCGAGCTGGAAACGCCGAGCCCGACATAGCCGCCGGCCCAGCCGATGCCGGTCTCGCGATCGAAGCCCGAGGTGGTGCACCAGTCGCGCGGCACGCCGAGCGTACCGCACCAGGCGTGGTCGAGGCGCACGCCCTTGGTCTGCGGCAACAGCCTGGTCAGGATCTCGTGCAGCTGGTCGATGGTCGCCCGCTGGGTCTGGCCGCGCACATCCGTGCGCGAGCCGAAACGGTAGGGCACGCCACGGCCGCCCATGGCGATCCGGCCTTCCCGCGTTCGCTGCGCATAGCAATAGGTGTGCGCGGCATCGCCCAGCACCTCGTAGCCGCTCCAGCCGATCGTGTCCCACAGCTTCTGCGGCAGCGGCTCGGTCACCACGATGGCGCTATTCAACGGCAGCCAGAGGCGCTTGAGGCCGGGAATGCCGGCCGTGAACCCTTCGGTGGCACGCACGATCTTTTCGGCGCGCACGATGCCCCGATCGGTGGTCACCTTGCCTTTTTCGATCGCCAGAACCTGCGTCTGCTCATAGATCGGAACGCCTGATCGCACGACCGCCGCCGCCAGGCCTTGCACCAGCTTGGCCGGCTGCACGCGGGCGACGTTGCGGACGACGAAGCCGCCCAGCACCTTGTCGATGGCGATGCGCTCGCGCGCCTCCCCGGGGTCGAGGAAGGCCAGCCTCTCCGGTGGCATGTCCCAGCGCAGGAGTTCATCGTATTCCGCCCTGGCGCGCTGCAGCTGCGCGGTGTTGGTGGCCACGGTGATGTTGTCGACGCGGCGGATATCGGCATCGATGCCCTCGGCTTGCGTCACCGAGATCACTTCGTCGACGGTGCCGAACATGGCGCGCTGCATGTCGATGACAGCGCCCCGCGACGAGGATGCCGCATATTTCTCGCGCGACCAGCTGAAGCCGCCCGATAGCCAGCCGCCATTGCGGCCCGAGGCGCCGAAACCGGCGAACTCCTTCTCGACGATGGCGATGCGCAGCGAAGGCTGAGCCTTCTTCAGGTAATAGGCCGTCCACAATCCGGTGTAGCCGGCGCCGACGATGCAGATATCGGCCTCGATGTCGCCGGGCAGCGCAGGGCGATAAGCCGGCACGCCGCCTATATCTGCATACCAGAACGACACGTCGCCATTGTGCTTGGCTTGCATGGGGATGCTCTCGAATGGTTCAGGTGAGCGTGACAGGATTCGAGGCAGCGGTCGCGCCAATCATGACGCGGGTTCGCAAACAGGCTCTCGGTGAGGGAAATCCGCCGTCGCGGCGATACGGGCATGAAAAAACCGACGTCAGCTTGCTTCTGACGTCGGTCATTTAGGTTTTGGGATCGTCGCACCCGGTTTTTCCAAGGAAAAACCGAGGTTGGTTCGATCCGACGCAGACCCGTGGGCGGGGGGCTTGGGGTTTACGAGCCGGTGCCGGACCGAACCGTCTCAGGCAACGCCGGTAAATTCGTCGGAGATTGGGGCACGAGCGCGGATAAAAAAAGGCAGAAATGTGGCAGAGCATCACCAATTCCAACATGCGGTTCGCAAATGTGACTGGACGTGACCGAAACGGCGCGTCGCTGGCGCTGCTTCGCCGGCTCTTGCAATTCGATGGCGAAGGGGCCAACTTTGGTTGGCAAAGATTCATTTTCGAAGGATCGAGGCATGACTGATGACAGCGGCGGGATGGGGGATGGGGACGCATCCGCAATATTGATCCCGCTGCACGAGGCCCGACGCGAGCGCCTCGACCAGCCGGTGCGCTTCGAGCGGCGCGAGCTCGACCAGATCCTGAGGCTGTACGGACGGATGGTCGCCGCCAACGAATGGCGCGACTACGCCATCGACCATCTCACGGACCGAGCAGTGTTTTCCGTCTTCCGCCGCGCCAGCGAAGTGCCGCTTTTCCAGATCGTCAAGGACCCGAAACTGGCGCGCAAGCAGGGCGCCTTCGCCGTCATCGCCGCCGGCGGCCGCATCCTCAAGCGCGGCCAGGAACTCGGCCGCGTGCTTGGCGTCTTCGACAGCAAGCTGAAGGTTGTTGACGCCTGAGGGGGAACTGAGGAACTGAGGAACTGAGGAGAAACGGATTCGGCGACTGATGTAACTGCCACCTTCTTTTGTTCTCCAGTTCTCCAGTTCTCCAGTTCTCCAGTTCCCCAATTCCTCAGTTCTCCAATTCCTCAATTCCCCCTGCCCTCGCGAAACCTCCGCTCCGGCAACGAATCAGCGGCGGGCGGGAGCGATGCGCCGCCATTCAGCGTCAGTTGCATGAACACCGTGTCCAGCCAGCGGCCGTGCTTGTAGCCGGAGCCCTCGAGGCGGCCTGAATGGCGGAAGCCGAGCCTTTCATGCAGCTTGACCGAGGCGCTGTCGGGATGGCCGTCGCCGATCACCGCGACGATCTGGCGGAAGCCCGCCGCCTCCACCGCCGCGATCAGGCTTTGCATCAGTCTGAGGCCGACACCCTGGCCCTTGGCGTCAGGCGCGACATAGACCGAATCCTCGACGACGAAGCGATAGGCCGGGCGCGGGCGGAAGGCGCCGGCATAGGCATAGCCGAGCACGGCGCCATCCTTCTCCGCCACCAGATAGGGGAAGCCGCCGGCCGTCAGCGTGTCGAATCGCTTGCCCATTTCGGTGCGACTGGGCGGCTCCAGTTCGTAGCTCGCCGTGCCGTTCTTCACCGCATCGGCATAGATTTCTGTGATGGTGTCGAGGTCGGCCGAGGTCGCCGGCCGGATCGCAATATTGCTCATTCTTTATGCAAGCCTTTCATTTGCCTTCGATAACAGCAAAGACCGGCGCAAAAGAAAAGGGCGGCTGTTGGGCCGCCCTTCCAAACCCGATGGTCCAGTCAGACCATGATGCGTGCCTTAGCGGCGGTCGCCCATGAACTGCAGCAGGAACATGAACAGATTGATGAAGTCGAGATAGAGCCTCAACGCGCCCATGATGGCCTTGCGGCCGGCGACATCGGAAGCATCACCCTCGAAATACATCTCCTTGATCTTCTGCGTGTCATAGGCGGTGAGGCCGGCGAAAATCAGCACGCCGATCGCCGAGACGGCGAAGGACAGCGCCGACGACTGCAGGAAGATGTTGATCACCATCGCGATGATCAGGCCGAACACGCCCATGATCAGGAACGAGCCCATCGCCGTCAGGTCGCGCTTGGTCGTGTAGCCATAGAGCGACAGCGCGCCGAAGCCGGCGGCGGTGGCAAAGAAGGTCTGCGCGATGCTTGCCGTGGTGTAGACCAGGAAGATCGACGACAGCGATAGGCCGACGAGGCCGGCATAGACCCAGAACGTCGTCTGCGCCGCCGAAACGCTCATCGACTGGACGCGGAACGACAGGAACATCACCGCGGCCAGCGGGGCTAGAATCACCACCCAGCGTAGCGGCGAGCCGAAGATTGCGTAGCCGAAGGAGGTCAGCATTTCACCGCTCGGCAGCGTTGCGACAGCCGAGGCCGGATCGGTGGTGGTGGCCAGCATGATCGTGCCGACAGCGGCAAGGCCGGTGATGAGGAGGCCAAGCCCCATCAGATTGTAGACCTTGACCATGTAGGCGCGCAGGCCCTGATCGATATCGACGCCGGCGCCGGGCACGGCGCGCGTCTGATAATTGCGAATGGGTTCAGCCATTGGAATCCTCTATTGCTTCTGCCCCGTCCGGTGTCAGGTCCATCCGGACCCAGGCGCCGCTGGCGGGGCTCCAGCATGCCTGTGGCGAAATATGATGGTTATTCGCGTCAAGAACAAGACCGTAACCGGATGTAACGGTTCGTGAGAGGCCGAAATGCCGATTCCCGGGCTTTCTGGCCGGCATTCTTACCAAGATTTAACCTGGGATGGCCGTTCCGGCCCTGAATTTACAGGTTGCGCAGCACCGGTGCCGCCTTGTGGCCGAGCACCCGCCAGGTGCCGGCAAGACCGATGCCGACCGTGATCACCAGCGCGAAGACGATGGTTGCGACCGCCACTTCCGGCATGAAATGCGATGGCAGGGTCATGATGCGGGCGACGATGTACCAGGCCGCGATCCCGCCGGCCGCCAGCGCGAAGAGTGCCGTGGCCAATCCGATCAGCATGTACTCCAGCGAGAATGCCGTTATCAGCGTTCTCCTGGTCGCGCCAAGCGTCTTCAGCACCACCGCGTCATGGATGCGCGCCCGGTTGCCGGCGGCAAGCGCGCCGGCCAGCACCAGCACCGAGGCGATCAGCGCCACCCCGGCTGCGGCCCTGATCGCCGTGCCGAGCTGGCCGACCAGCCGGTTGACGACATCGAGCGCATCCTTGACGCGCACCGTCGTCACCGCCGGGAAGGCGCGGGTGACGGCATTGAGGATGCGCGCATCGTCGGCCGTCGTGGCGCTCTTTTCGGTCAGCGTCGCCATCCACCCATGCGGGGCGCCAGTGAATGTGTTGGGCGAGAACACCATGACGAAATTGATGCCCATCGTCTCCCATTCGACCTGGCGGAAACTGGCTATCCTGGCCGTGACGTTGCGGCCGAGGACATTGACGGTGACGGTGTCGCCGAGCTTCAGCCCGATTTCCTTGCCCTCCTGCGCCGAAAACGAGACCAGCGGCTCGCCGGAATAATTGTCCGGCCACCATTTGCCCTCGGTCAGCGTCGCGTTTTCAGGCTGTTTCGCATCATAGGTCAGGCCGCGATCGCCTTTCAGCACCCAGGCGCCTTCGGCCGGCACCTTGACCTTGTCGACGTCGACGCCGTTCAGCGCCATCACTCGGCCACGCAGCATCGGCACCTTGGCCAGCGTGCCCAGCGGCGCTTCCTTGCCGATCAGGGCGGAGAACGCATCGACATCGCTGCCCTGGATGTCGACGAAGAAGAAGTTCGGCGCCCGCTCGGGCAGGTTGCCGGATATCTGCCGCCGCAGATTGCCGTCGATCAGCGCCAGCGTCACCAATAGCGTCAGCCCGAGCCCCAGCGAAAGCACCACCGAGGGAGTCAAGGCGCCGGGCCGGTGGATGTTGCCGACGGCAAGCCGGAGCGCCACGGAGCGCACACGCGGGCTCTTCCTCGCCGCCCACTGCACCAGCGAGCCGACGAGGCGCAGCACCAGGAAGGCGAAGATCGTGGCCCCGACAAAGATCGAGGCGATGCGCTGGTCGCCCGAGAACAGGATCGCCAACGCCGCCAGGAACAGCGCGATGCCAAGCGCCGAAGCGACGTAGACGAGGCGCGGCCGGCCACGGCCTTCCATCCCCATCTCCCGGAACAGCGCGGTCGCCGGCACGTCGCGGGCGCGGCCGAGCGGCAGCAGCGCGAAAGCCAGCGTCACCAGCAGCCCGAACAGCGCGGCCATGCCGAGCGCGCCGGGATAATAACCGCCTTGCGCCGGCACCGGAATGACGGACTGCAGGGCAGCGCTTGCCGCGAACGGCATCAGCGCCCCGATGACAAGGCCGAGCACGATGCCAAGGGCCGCGATGATCAGGATCTGCACGAGGTAGACGGTAAAGACGAAGCCGCCGGAAGCGCCAAGGCTCTTGAAGGTGGCGATGACGCCACGCTTGCCGTCGAGATAGGCGCGCACCGCATTGGCGACGCCGACGCCGCCGACCACCAGCGCCGTCAGCCCGACCAGCGTCAGAAACTGCGAGAACCGTTCGATGTTGGCCGACAGCGCCGGCGCGGCATTGCCGCGCGTGCGGATCGACCAGCCGGCCTCGGGAAAATCCTTTGCCGCCTGGTCCTGGATGGCTTTCAGCCGCGCTTCGTCGGCGTCAGCCGGCAGTCGGATCTTGTAGGCGTTCTCGACCAGGCTGCCCGGCTGCACCAGCCCGGTGGCGGCAAGCGCCTCGGTCGAGATCATCAGCCGCGGCGCGAAGCCGAAACCGTCGGACACGGCATCCGGCTCGGTGACCAGCCTGGCGCGCAGTTCGAATGTGGCGGTGCCGAGCTTCAGCCGGTCGCCGAGCTTGACATGCAGCCGCTCGAACAAGAGATCGGGCGCGGCCGCACCGAAAACGCCGAATTGCCTGCCGAACAATTCCTGTTCCGTCAGCACCGGCTCGGTTTCCAGCGCGCCGTAGAGAGGGTAGGCGTCGTCGACCGCCTTGGCCTCGACCAGCGCCTGGTCGGACCCGTCGGCCAGGCGCGCCATCGAACGCATGCTGGCGGTGCGCGAGACCGCACCCAGCCCGTCGAGGAAGCCGCGTTCGGCCGGGCTGGCGTCACGCTGGTTGATCTGGAAGCGAAGGTCGCCGCCAAGCAGCGTCTGGCCTTGGCTGGCGACGCCGGCACTGATCGAGCGCGCCACCGAATTGACGCCGCCGATTGCCGCGACGCCAAGCGCGATGCAGGCGAGGAAAATCAGGAAGCCGGAAAGGCCGCCGCGCATTTCGCGCAGCGAGAAGCGGACGGCGAGTGAAAAGGTCCGCGACCAGCCAGCCCCCTTTTCCGCCATGGCTAGGCCGTCACTTTGAGCAAGGGGGCGTCCTCGATCAGGCCGGAGCGCATCGAGACCTGGCGCGAGCAGCGCGCCGCAAGAGACGGATCATGGGTGACCAGCACCAGCGTCATGCCGCGCTCGGCCGCCTTGGCGAACAGGAGATCGGCGACCTGCCGCCCCGTCGCCTGGTCGAGATTGCCGGTCGGCTCGTCGGCGATGAGGATGCGCGGCGACGGCGCCAGGGCCCGGGCAATCGCCACGCGCTGCTGTTCGCCGCCCGAAAGTTCGCCGGGATAATGGGTGACGCGGTCGCTGAGGCCAACCGCCGCCAGTTCCCGCTCCGCCACCGAAAACGGATCGGCGTGGCCCGCCAGCTCGAGCGGCACGGCGACATTTTCGAGCGCCGTCATGTTGGGAATGAGGTGAAAAGACTGAAACACGATGCCGATGTTCCGGCCACGAAACGAAGCAATCTGGTCCTCGCTTTTGCCGTTGAGCAGTTCGCCGGCGATCCGTACCGTGCCCGAATCGATCCGCTCCAGGCCTGCCAGCACCATCAGCAAGGTCGACTTGCCGGAGCCCGACGGGCCGACGATGCCGGTCGCTTCGCCGCGCGCCACTTCGAGGCTGATGCCCTTCAGCACATGGACGGAGGAAGCGCCTTCACCGAGCCTCAGGGATACGTCTTTCAACTCGATGACGGCTTCTGTCAAAATGAAAGCGTCCTATATGGGAGGAAGGGCTCTGCTTGCCGGAAGCCGTCGCCGAAAGAATTCGTTTGCTCATATGGGGCCTGCCGCATGTCTTTCAAACGCCGCATTGCCGCAGGCCTGATCGTTTTCCTCGCCATTTTCGGCGCCATTTCGTCGGCGCGCGCCGAGCCTTTCAAGATCGTCGGCTTCGGTGACAGCCTGATGGCGGGTTTCGGCCTCGGACCCGACGAGGGGTTTACCGACAAATTGCAGGCAGCCCTTCGTGCCAAGGGCCATGATGTGGCTGTCGCCAATGCCGGCGTTTCGGGCGACACCACCAGCGGCGGCCTGGCGCGGCTCGACTGGTCGGTGCCCGACGGCACGCGGCTGGTCATCCTCGAACTTGGCGCCAACGACATGCTGCGCGGCGTCGCGCCCGACATCACCAGGAAGAACCTCGACGAGATGCTGGCCAAGTTGAAGGAGCGCAAGATCGCGGTGCTGCTGGCCGGCATGCGCGCCGCGCCCAATCTCGGCGCCGACTATCAGAACGCCTTCGACGCCATTTTCCCGGGCCTTGCGAAGAAATACGACATCGACCCTTTATCCATTCTTCCTCGACGGCGTCGCCGGAGAGCCCGGCATGCAGCTCGAGGATGGCTTGCATCCGAGCGTCAAAGGCATCGACCGGATGGTCGAGCGCATCCTGCCGACGGTCGAGAAGGCCATCGCGGCTGCCCCGAAAGCTTCGTAAGGACCGAACCGGAACAACTTCCGCTGCGGAAGCTTAGTTAAGGACCTGCGACCAACAAACCACTTGCTCCATTTGATTATCGATGATTCGCTACGGGTGACAGTTTCGATTCGAGGAAGGGAGGCTTTTCATGCCGCGTCTTTTCACCGCCCTCGAAATTCCGCGTGATGCCGCCCTTTCGCTGTCCCTTTTGAGGGGTGGCCTGCCAGGGGCGCGCTGGATCGATGTCGAAAACTATCATCTGACGCTGCGTTTCATCGGCGATGTCGAGGGCCATGTCGCCGACGAGATCGCCAACGCGCTCGACCGCGTCCACCGCCCGTCCTTCTCGCTGACCCTGACCGGCGTCGGTGCTTTCGGCCAGAAAAAGCCGCATGCGGTGTGGGCCGGCGTGTCGGCTTCGCCCGATCTGGCGGCACTTCAGGGGGAAATCGATCGCATCTGCCAGCGGCTCGGCATCCCCGCCGATCCGCGCAAATTCATGCCGCATGTCACCCTTGCAAGGCTGCGCAATTCGAGCCCGCTGGACGTTGCTCAATATCTGTCGGCGCGCGGCAATTTCTCGACCCTGCCGTTCCGCATCGGCCGCTTCGTCTTGATGTCGTCGCGCGATTCGGTCGGCGGAGGACCCTATATCGTCGAGGAAGCCTGGCCGCTGTCGAGCACCGACGCCCGCCCTGCCAGCCGGGTCGCCAGCGCCTCCGACGCCTCGCGGATCATGCGGTAGACCTCGGCGAAAGCCTGCTGACCGTCGTAATAGGGATCCGGCACGTCGCGCGGTTTTCCCTGCGCGAAGTCCAGGAACAGGTGTATGCGCTCGCGCATCACCGCCGGCGCCAGCGCCTTCAGGTCGCGAACATTTGACCGGTCCATGCCCAGGATCAGGTCGAAGCGGTGAAAATCCTGCGACGTGATCCGGCGTGCCCGCTGCGCGGAAATGTCGATGCCGTGATGCACGGCAATCGCCATCGAGCGCGGATCGGGAGCGGAGCCGACCTCCCAGCCGCTTGTGGCGGCCGAATCGAGCAGGATGTCCCGGCCAAGCCCGCGCTCCGCCCAGACCGCGCGAAACACGCCCTCGGCCAGTGGCGAACGGCAGATATTGCCGAGGCAAACGAACAGAATGGATTTTATCGGCTTCGCGCTCATCGATCCGGAATTTCGTTGCGCATGTCGTTATCCCAAAACCGCGACATGCATTATGGTGACGACTTCAATCGAGATAGCATGGGAAAAGAACATGGCGAGAGAGAAACTGGACAGGCAAGCCGCCGAAGCAGCGCTGACCGGGCTCGATAGTTGGGCGCTGGCCGCAGATGCAGGATCTATCAGCCGCACCTTCACCTTCAAGAATTTCTCCGAGGCCTTCGCCTTCATGACCCGCGTCGCGCTTGCCGCGGAAAAGATGGACCACCACCCCGAATGGTCGAACGTCTACAAGACGGTCGAGGTCACGCTCAACACCCATGATGCCGGCGGCCTGACGGCACTCGACATCGAGTTGGCGAAGAAGATGAACCGCTTTGCCGGCGGCTGAACATTACCTTTTCATGCCCGCAACCGGGCGCGGATCGCCAAATCGGCACCGGCATCTTGCAGCGGGGTTCGGCTTTCACCACATTTTCGCTCGCGAAGCATGCGCTGGGATGCGTATGAGGCCCGCGAGGAGTGATTGATGGCGCAAGAATCCGGTTTTGATTTCTTCGGCTTTGGCGACAAGCTCGCGGGCGAGGGCGAAGTGCGCGAGAAATTCTGGCGCACGGCCAAGAAGGCAGCGCGGCAGATTCCGTTCATGGAAGACGTCGTCGCCGCCTATTACTGCGCCATGGACAAGAACACGCCGCTGCGCGCCAAGGGCATATTGGTGGCGGCGCTCGGCTATTTCGTGCTGCCGGTCGACCTGATCCCCGACTTCATCTTCGGGCTCGGCTTCACCGACGACATTGCCGTGCTGACCGCCGCGATCACCGCCGTCAGCGCCCACATCACGCCGGCGCATCGACAGGCCGCCAGGGATGCCATCGCCGACAAGGGCTGAGCGTCCCGATGTCCGCCAGGCCTCTGGATACAGGCGTTCGGAGGCCCGGCAAAAAAGTCAAACTCTTGCCGCTTTCGTGGCCTCCAAGTCGCCGAAGGGACGTCGCGCCAGCCGCTGACAAGGCGGCGGCGCGAAAATGGCGGCGGTTTCCTAGGGTGAGTGTCCTTTTCTCAGAGAAGTTCACCGTTTGGTAACCCAGATTAAATCAAAATGAAGCGACGGCAGGACGCCATGCGGCCCGCCTCCGCACCATTTGGAATACGGGAAAAACGATGCGCGGATTGATTGCACTAGTCTCGGGTCTGGCCTTGGTGGCCTTTGCAGCGCCGGCGCTGGCGCAGCAGGCGACCAAGATCGGCCAGCACAATGCCTGGGGCACCTACAGCTACCAGGCGTCGGGCGGCAAGGTCTGCTATGTGCTGACCGTGCCGACCGACAAGCAGCCGCCGACGCTCGATCATGGCGACATGTTCTTCTTCGTCAGCCAGCGCCCTGGCCAACAGGTCTCCTACGAGCCGCAGTTCATCGCCGGCTACAATTTCCAGGAAGGCTCCAAGGCCACCGTCACCATCGACAAGAAGTCCTTCTCGATGTTCACGCGCGGCAAGTCGGCCTGGGTCGAGAACGCTGCCGAGGAGCCAGTCCTGATCGCCGCCATGAAGACCGGCACCGACATGAAGGTTTCGGCGAAGTCCGGCCGCGGCAACCCGACCTCCTATGTCTTCTCGTTGAAGGGCATCTCGGCGGCGCTGTCGTCGATCGCCAAGTGCAAATAGGCACGAACCATATTTGAACCGAAGGCCGGGCCGCAAAGCCCGGCCTTTTTTGTTTTTTTCGGACCCCGCGGCTCAGTCCTGCGGGGCCGGCGCGGCTTCCGCCCGCCGCCGCCGGATCGCCTCGGCGATGAACACGCGCGACAGCGCGTGATAGAGCGGCTCGTGCGAGATCATGCGCGCCGTGCCGTAGCCCAGCATGGAGGCCAGCATCAGCGCGATGACATTATCGTGATTGCCGGTCATCTCCAGGATGATCACGAAAGCCGTCATCGGCGCCTGCACGACGCCAGCGAAATAACCGGCCATGCCGAGCAGCGCCGCCGCACCGGTGCTGGCGCCGAGGACGAGGCCGAGCGAACTGCCGATGCCGGCGCCGACCGCCAGCGATGGTGCGAAGATGCCTCCGGGAATGCCCGAGNTGCCCGAGACCATCGACAGCAGCCCGGCCAGGAATTTTTCGGCGAAGAAGAACCAGGGCAGCGGCGTGCCCTCGACGGCGCCGCGCGCCTGCACATAGCCGGTGCCGAAGGTCAGCCCGCCCGAGGCGATGCCGATCGCCGCCACGGCAAGCCCGCAGACGGCGGCCACCAGCAAGGCGCGCTGCAGGGGCTGCCCGGTGTGCCAGCGCCGGATCCGCCGCGTTATCTTCAGCGCCAGCAGCGAGAACAGCGCGCCGAAGCCGCCGCCGATGACGCCGCAGNCCGCCGATGACGCCGCAGGCGATCACCAGCGGCCAGTCGGCGGCAAACGCGATCGTCTCCTTCGAGACGCCGAAATAGGTGTAGTTGCCGAGCAGGCCGAGCGAGGCGATGCCGGCCAGGATCACCGCCGTCAGCACCAGCCCATTGGTGCGCGCCTCATAGGTGCGCCCCATTTCCTCGATGGCGAAAACGATGCCGGCCAGCGGCGTGTTGAAGGCGGCGGCGATGCCGGCCGCCGAGCCGGCCAGGATCAGGCCGCGCGCCTGCGCCATGCCGCCCCAGCGTGCCGCCTGCAGCATCAGCGAGGCGCCGACCTGCACAGTTGGCCCCTCGCGGCCGATCGAAGCGCCGCAGAACAGGCCGACGATGGTGAGCGCGATCTTGCCCGCCACCAGCTTGAGCGAGAGGATGTGGCTGCGGTCGTCGTCGTCGCGCAGGTGCCGGGCGGCGATCGCCTGCGGAATGCCGCTGCCTTGCGAACCGGGGAAGAAGCTGTGGGCCAGCCAGGCGCACAGCACGAAGCCCAGCGGCGTGAGGATGAGCGGCAGATAGAAACGCCAGCCGTCCTCGCGGCCCGTTATCAGATGGAATAATTCCTGCGCCCTGTCGGCCAGCACCGCGAACAGGACGCTGATCACGCCGATGCCGACGGCGCCGGCCCAGAACACCAGCCGCGGCTGCCAGACGCGCCGCGAGCCCCACATGGCGCGCGAGCGCCGCAACAGGGGATATTTTCGCGATTGGCCGGCCATGTCTGTCCTCGGATGGAGGCTCAGCCCTAGCACACACATGACGCCGATCAAGCCCGCCGGATCAGGTCGCCGTCTCACCAGCAGGGCTCCCGCCGGCGCCTGCGCCGACGGGAGAAGTCGCGACGGATTCAGACCTCACATGGCCATTTTTTCACACTCGGCCTGGGCCTTCTTGGTCGACGTATCGATCATGTAGGCTTTGCCCTTGGCGTCGGTCATCATCATCATGCAATGCTTGATCGGCTTTGCCATCTTCATCATCTCGGCACCCATCTTCGCATCCGGCATCATGGTGCCCATGTGCCCGTCCGGCATGATCGCCGTCACCTCCCCGCCTTTCATCATGGTCATTTTGCCCATCGCGTCTTCGGCAAGTGCCTGCGAGGCGAAAAGGCCGACGAGCCCTGCAAGGACGGCGATCTTGATCGAGTTCATTGTGCATACTCCCATTTGTCGAGGGCATGGTTGCCCCTTTCAGACTTCGAAGCCAGCACGGGAATTGTTACGCCAACACGACAATGTGATCGGTCCCAGCGCACCGGAAGCGGCCGCAAAGCCGGCGTAGCGGGCGTTGTCGTGCGTCAAACCGGGTGGTCCGTGAATGCTCGGTTCAGCCCCATGGGTTCGTCCGTCGACCAGAACCTTCACGATCGAGACGCCGCCGGCACCAAGGTGTTGTGTGCCATCCGGCATGACTCCGCCCTCAACCTGTGCTATGCGCCGCGCTTCATATCAGGCCGATGTCTGAACATTGGCCGCAAACCGCTTATATCTGTGAAACCATGACCCTTTCATTCGACCTCACCGCTGAAGGCGCCCGTGACGCGTTGCGCGCCCGCGCCCCGTCGGCCGAAAAACCGTCGCTGATCGGCCTCACCCGGGCCGAGCTCGGCGAGGCGCTGGTCGCTTCGGGCATCGTGCCGGAACGCCAGGCAAAAATGCGCGCCCAGCAGCTCTGGCACTGGATGTATGTGCGCGGCGTTTCCGACTTCGCCGGCATGTTCAACATCTCCAAGGACCTGCGCGCCGAACTGGACAAGCATTTCACCGTGGCGCGGCCCGAAATCGTCGAGGAGCAGATTTCCGCCGACGGCACCCGCAAATGGCTGTTCCGCTTCCCGCCGCGCGGCGCCGGCCGGCCGGTCGAGATCGAGACCGTCTACATCCCCGAGGAAGGCCGTGGCACGCTTTGCATCTCCTCGCAGGTTGGGTGCACGCTGACCTGCTCGTTTTGCCACACCGGTACGCAGAAGCTTGTCCGCAACCTGACTGCCGAGGAAATCCTGGCGCAATTGCTCACCGCCCGCGACCGGCTCGGCGATTTTCCCGACCGCGATACGCCCGACGGCGCCATCGTGCCGGCCGAGGGCCGCAAAGTGTCCAACATCGTCATGATGGGCATGGGCGAGCCGCTCTACAATTTCGACGCGGTCAAGAAGGCGCTGCTGATCGCCTCCGACGGCGACGGGCTTTCCTTGTCGAAAAGACGCATCACACTGTCGACCTCCGGCGTCGTGCCCGAGATCTTCCGCACCGGCGAGGAGATCGGCGTCATGCTGGCGATCTCGCTGCACGCCACCAATGACGATCTGCGCGACCTCCTGGTGCCGATCAACAAGAAGTATCCGCTGAAGGAACTGATCGCCGCCTGCCGCGCCTATCCCGGCCTGTCGAACGCCAGGCGCATCACCTTCGAATATGTGATGCTGAAGGACGTCAACGATTCCATCGAGGACGCCAAGGGCCTGATCAAGCTGCTCAAGGGCATTCCTGCCAAGATCAACCTGATCCCGTTCAATCCATGGCCGGGCACCAATTACCAGTGCTCGGACTGGGAGACGATCGAGAAATTCGCCGACTACATAAACAATGCCGGCTATGCCTCGCCGATCCGCACGCCGCGCGGCCGCGACATCCTTGCCGCTTGCGGCCAGCTAAAGTCGGAATCGGAGCGCATGCGCAAGGTCGACCGGCTGGCGCTGGAAGCCATGATGATCGCGGGGCACGGCGAGGCGTGAACCGTCTCGTCGCCGGGCTCAAGCGTTTCGCCATCATAGCGGTCGGTTATGTCGCCGCCGTGCTGACCTCCATCCTGGTGCCAGTCCTGCTGATTACGCTTCTGGAAGGGATCGAATACGGCAACTGGTCCCTGGTTTTCACCTTCGACTGGCTGGGGTCCTTTCCGCTCGCCGTGTTGACCGTGGCGGTCTGCGCGCTGCTGGTCGTCGGTCCTGCCATCGTTCTCGCCGAATGGCGATCGCTTCAGGGATGGTTCTACTTCGCGGCCACGGGTGCGATCACGTCCATCGCCTTTGGTGTTTTGGTCCCGGGCTCGGCGGGAGGATTTGTTTTCAATCCTGGCTTCCTCGGTTTCCTGGCCACCGCCGGCACCGCTGCCGGTTGGGTCTACTGGCTTCTGGCTGGGCGTGGGTCCGGTCAGCTCAAGCAGCGAGATCCGTGATGGGCCGCTTGGTCACCTACATCGTGCGCCTTGCCGTCATCCTGTTCGGCTATGCCGTCGCCTCGCTGGCGGCGAGCGCTTTTCTCAACGTCCTGTTCCTGGCATCGCTCGGCTACACGCCGGAACAGGCGCATCCGGCGGCGACGGCTTCGCTGTATTTCTCGATTCCCTTCGTCGCCCTGTTCGTCGCCTATTTCGCTTTCATGCCGGCGGCGGTCGTCGTCCTGGTTGCCGAAATCCTCGGCCGGCGCGACTGGCTGTTCTATGCGCTGGCGGGCGCCGTTGTCGCGGCCGTGTTCCTCGGCATTGTCGACCACATCGGTGACACCACCTTCGCGGTGACCGGCACCAGCGCCATCATGGCGGTGATCGGCAGCGGCATGGTCGGCGGCATCTTCTACTGGCTCGCCGCCGGGCGCTGGGCTGGAAGCTGGTGGCAAACGGCCACGCGAAGCTTTCAGGCGCCTGATCTCGATCGGCGCTCTTGACCCCGACCGCTTGCTTTCGCATGACTAGGCCATGCCAAAAATGCCGCAGCAGGGCGCAAGGTCGCCACTCCCACCGCTTGTTACACCTCTTGCGGCACAGCGACTGAAGCCGGTCTTTGTCGACAGGTGGAGCGACAAGGCTCGCATCCGAACGCTCGTGCCGTCCGAGGTCACGCCTGAGATCGCGGAATGGCTGACCGATCCGGCTGTCATGGAAGGGCTGAACGCGCCGGAGAAAGCCATGGGTCTCGACGCTTTCCGCGCCTATGTCGCGAGCTTCGACAATCTGAAGCGAAACCTGATGGCGATCCTGCGACGGCCCGATGACGTGCCGCTAGGCCTGGCCGTGATGGAGGTCGACCTGAGGCACCGCCTCGGCTCGCTCCATCTGATCATCGGCGATCCGGACAACCGCGGCCGCAACATGGCATTCGAGGCGTCCGTCGTATTGCTCCGGCATTTCTTTCGCGAGCGCAAGCTGGAGAAGGTTACATTCCAGCCACTGGCGCGAAATCAAGCGGCCATCGCCGTCTGCGAACGATCCGGCTTGCGGCTCGAAGGCACCTTGCGGTCGCACCGCATCGATGGCCGCACCGGCAAACGCATCGACCAGATGCTCTATGCGCTGACGCTCGAAGAGTATGAAGAGCGTACAAAGATGGCCGAGGCGGCCGGATTGACCCGACTCTTCGCCGGACCCGGTCTTCCCGCCTAGCTTACCCTTAGAAGCGATACGCTATACCGAATTTCACCGTGTCGAGAGACGGCCGGAAACTCGCGCCGGCCGTACCGCCCGGCCCCGGCTCGATCTCGTCGAATATGTAGTGGAGATATTCCGCCTTCAGCGACCACTTGTCAGCCAGCGCATATTCGGTGCCGAGACCGAACACGCCACCGAACTTCACGCCGGAGAAGTCCGAGGTCGACGCCGAGGAAAACGGAGGAAACGGAACGAAGACGTTTGAATAGGATGTCGCCTGAAAATGCCCAGCCGCCACGCCACCGGTCACATAAGCCAGCAAACCGTCCGTCACCGCATAGCCGGCGCGGCCGCGCGCGGTCGCAACCCAGTCGACGTCGTAGGTGTAGGTCTCGCCCTTGCCTAGAAGGTCAAGCTGGCCGAATTCCGTGTCGTGCATGCCGATGAAATCGAAATCACCGACTACGCCATAGACGAATTGTCCGCTTTGCCAGTCATGCCCGGCGTAGATGCCGCCGAGATAACCATCCTTGTGGTAAGTGTCGTCGAAGCTGGCCGCGTCGGCACTGAAGCGGACCGAAGAGCCGGCATAGCCGCCCTCGACACCGATATAAGTCCCCGACCAGTTGTAAGCCGCGTCCTGCGCGCTGGCCTCGCAGACCAGCCCAATCAAGGCGACAGATGCCAAAAGTATGCTTTTCATCGATTTCCCCAAGTGCCCTAGCGGTTCTTAGGCGAGCGCAACGGAGCCTACAATTGCAACAATGCAACAGCGCCGGTAAATTTGCGGTAACGGGAANTTCTTAGGCGAGCGCAACGGAGCCTACAATTGCAACAATGCAACAGCGCCGGTAAATTTGCGGTAACGGGAAAGCCTATTTCGCGTGCGCCGTCAGGATCTTGAGCGCGAAGGCGGAGAACACGCCGGCGAAGAGATAGTCGACCACCCGCGTGACCCGCGGGCTGGCTTTCATCGCCGCCGAGAACTTTTCCGCCGCCAGCACCATCGGCGCCGTCACCGGGACCGACAGCACGATGAACATGAGCCCAAGGAAAAACAGCTTTCCTGGCGCGTTCGGGTCGTGCGCGGAGACGAATTGCGGCAGGAAGGTCATGAAGAACAGGATGATCTTCGGATTGAGCAGGTTGACGCCGAGCCCCGCCGCCCAGCTGCGCAACAGCGAGATCCGCGGGCCCGTCTTCTTTTCCGGCGAGAAGGCCGAGCCCTTGGCGATCGCCTGCCAGGCCAGGAAGACGAGATAGCCGGCGCCGAAGATCTTCAGCACGAAGAAGGCCATCGGCGAGGCGACGATCAGCGCCGAGATGCCGACCACCACCAGCGTGGTGTGGACCAGCGTGCCACACAGCGCGCCGGCCATCGAGGCAAAGCCGGTGGCCCGCCCCTGGCTCAGCGTGCGCGAGACGAACAGCGTCATGTCGGGCCCAGGCGTGATCGCCAGGATCACGGTGGCGATGGCGAACTGGATCAGCGTGGTGGTGTCTGGAATGAAGGACATGGAAGGCTCCGGGAGAACCTGGGGCCTATACAAGACGCGTCGCGCCGGCGCCAGATGGCTAATTAGTGCATCTCCGGCGGGCACCCTCGAGCGGCAAGGGCCTTTTCTTTTAGGTGGCCGGACGCTTCGGAGCTTCCTCACGTGCATCGATCAGGCTGACGATCCATTCCACATCGCGAAGAGTTTCAGAGACGTCAGCCGCCACGCGCTGGATCAGCAGTCTGGCGCCGCGCATGCTTGCTCGCTTTGCCGTTCCTGCTAAAAGGCGCTCCGACAATGCGTGACGCCCAAGTGTCCGCCATCGACGGAGCAGAAATGTCCAAGACCAAAGACGTCAAGAAGGTCGTGCTCGCCTATTCCGGCGGCCTCGACACATCCATCATCCTGAAATGGCTGCAGACCGAGCTCGGCGCGGAGGTCGTTACCTTCACCGCCGATCTCGGCCAGGGCGGCGAACTGGAGCCGGCGCGCAAGAAAGCCGAGATGATGGGCATCAAGGACATCCGCGTCGTCGACGTGCGCGAGGAATTCGTGTCCGACTTCGTCTTTCCGATGTTCCGCGCCAACACCGTCTATGAAGGCACCTACCTGCTCGGCACCTCGATCGCGCGTCCGCTGATCTCCAAGCATCTCGTCGAGATCGCCAGGGAGACCGGCGCCGATGCGATCGCGCATGGCGCCACCGGCAAGGGCAACGACCAGGTGCGCTTCGAGCTTTCGGCTTACGCGCTGAACCCCGACATCAAGGTCATCGCGCCGTGGCGCGACTGGTCGTTCAAGTCGCGCACCGACCTGATCAATTTCGCCGAGCAGCACCAGATCCCGGTGGCCAAGGACAAGAGGGGCGAGGCACCGTTCTCGGTCGACGCCAACCTCTTGCACTCCTCCTCCGAGGGCAAGGTGCTGGAGGACCCTTGGGTGGAGCCGCCGGAATTCGTCCACCAGCGCACCGTTTCGCCGATGGATGCGCCCGACAAGGTCACCGAGATCGAGATCGAGTTCCTGAAGGGCGATCCGATCGCGCTCAACGGCAAGAAGCTGTCGCCGGCGACCATGCTGGCGGCACTCAACGATCTCGGCCGCGACAACGGCATCGGCCGGCTCGACCTGGTCGAGAACCGCTTCGTCGGCATGAAATCGCGCGGCGTCTATGAGACGCCCGGCGGCGCCATTCTCATCGCCGCGCACCGCGCCATCGAATCGATCACGCTCGACCGGGGTGCTGCCCACCTCAAGGACGAGTTCATGCCGCGCTACGCCGAACTCATCTACAATGGCTTCTGGTTCGCGCCCGAGCGCCTGATGCTGCAAGCGATGATCGACAAGAGCCAGGAAGACGTCGAAGGCACGGTGCGGCTGAAGCTCTACAAGGGCAACGTCATGGTCACCGGCCGCAAGTCGAGGAAGACGCTCTATTCCGACGCGCTGGTCACCTTCGAGGACGACCGCGGCGCCTACGACCAGAAGGACGCCGCCGGCTTCATCCGCCTCAATGCGCTCAGACTGCGCACGCTGGCCGCACGCAACCGCAAGGGCTGATATCCGGACAACGGCCTGGCGCTTTGCCAACTACGCCTAAGAAACCCGACGGAGACGTCGGGTTTTTATTTGCCGCCTCTAATATAAACAAAATCAAGCCGCCTGGACTCGGTTCCTGTTTGACCTTTTGGCGGTATCATCTAAGTTCACTTGCGGGTTTAGGGGGGTTGACAGTGAAGAATAGTATTTCTCTTCTGCTTGGCTTGATCGTCGTCTTGACGGTGTGCCAGTCCTCACAGGCAGGCGCCAAGCGTGACCCGAAGGCGGAGATGAACGAATGCGTCGCCTCCGCTCGCACACGGGACCTTACGTTCAAGCATGACATGGCTTTGTTCATGGGCGTCTCGCAAGAGCGCATGCCCGCCCTGTTTTGCCAGCGCATTGCCGATGGGATACGCAGCGGCCGCATCAGCTATTCCGACATAAACAGGCTTCAGCTCGACCAGCCGACCGAAATCTGGATGGTCCTCAAGGGCAAAGCAAAGGCGGCTGCGCCCGCGCAAGCCCAGGCGCCGCGGTCACCCAACTTCCGTAACTGCAGCGGCATTGACGGCGCCTTCCAGGTTCCCGCCTCCCAAAAATGCCCTTCGAGCGGCTACGCGCAGAATTCCGGAGTCCCGACGGTCATCGAGGGCAAGCGAAGGACGGTTGCCCCGCCGCCGCAAAACCCTAGATTCCGTAACTGCAGCGGTATTGACGGCACCTTCCAGGTTCCCGCCTCCCAAAAATGCCCGTTGAGCGGCTACGCGCATTATTGAGGGTGATGTGCCTAGGCGCTCGGCCATTCCTGGAAACTGTTTCCTGCCGGCGGTGGCTATCCTGGCGAATTTGGCTGTTGCCAAAGCCGGCGACTATGATCCCGCCTCGCTCGACCTCGCCGCACTCCTCGAATGCCGGGCAGACGTGCCGAACTACAACAGCTTTGCCCTGTGGCTGGCCGGCGAGCGTAGGGCGGCGGATACGCTTGGCTGGAAAGAGGTTGCATCGGGCAATCCCTTCCTGCGGCAGTATCAATTGCCTGCTCCGGTCCATGTCTTCGGACGCGAGACGGTGACAATCGCCTTTACCGCAACCGGACCGATGGCCGTGCTTGACGGCATCGCCGCAGCGGATCTCGCCCGCCAGCTCAACGTCCCGGCGGCGGTCTCGACCCCGGACAAATTCCTGGGCGAGAAGGTCGTGGCCGAAAGCACCGAGGACAGCGGCGGCGTGAGACTTGCCACGCGCATCACGCTCAACGTCTCGACCGTCGAGTCCCATCCCGGCAAGGCGCTGGCTGGCTGCTCCTATGCGCTCGACGTGAAGTAGCCCCCAGACGCTGAAGCCGTGTTTGCCGCTCCCATCAACAAAAAAGCCCGGCACATGTGAACTGACCCCCGAAAGTTGGACACAACCTTCGGGGGTCAGTTCACATGGCCGGGCTTTTGCCGAATAGAGATTTCTATCAGTCGGCGTCGATCGCCGTGGCGATTTGGGCGATGGCCTGTTGATAGACGCTCGCGGAATTCCAGCCGGCAATCGCGCCCATATTCGCGTTTGCGCCCGCGCCGGCACGCCAGCCGTGGCCTTTGAGGAAGTTGGCGGTGGAAGCCAGCGCCGTGGCCTTGTCACGCAGGTTCCCGCTGCCGACCGCATACTTCAGGACATTTCCAGGCAGGAACTGCGTGTGGCCGACCTCGCCATGCATGGCGCCGACCGACGAGGCGCTCAGCGCTCCGCGATCGACCAGCTTCAAGGCCGCAATGGCATGCGGGTGGAAATAGTCCGGGCGGCGGCAATCATAGGCCAGCGTCAAAATGGCGGAGACCGTGTTCTGGTTGCCCATGGAGGCACCGAAGCCGGTTTCCATACCCCAGATGGCGAGCAACACGCCCGGCGACACGCCGTAGTTCCGCTCGATCTGGTTGAACAGCGCGGCGTTCGACTTCTTCAGCGCACGGCCCTTGGAAATGATCGCGGCCCCGCCACGGCGTTTCATGAAGGCTTCCACCGAGCCGCTGAAAGCCTTGTGGATTGCACGGTCGGCGGAGATCGTCCTGGTTGCGTAGGTGGCGCCGGCCAGGGCGGCCAGACCCTTCGAGCCGACACCTTCGGCCTTGGCATCCGCGGCAAAATCCTGTTTCCAGGCCTCGAAGCCGGCACCGGTCTTGCCGCAGCTGGATGCTGCCTGCGCGCCCGTTGCCAGCGCAAGTACCGCCACTACGGTGGCCGCTAAAATCCTACCCTTGGCAAGAAATGCCATGTTGTTCTCCTGGTTGCCTGATTCACGTCCCGCGCGAATTTGCCAGCGAAACATGCTCTTGTCACTGTCCCAGACGCGCCCTTTGTCGCTGTCTCGGACGTGCTCTTGTCACCGTCTCTACTGCAATGCTGGCGAATGCCGTGGAATTTGCCTACGATCAAGTGATTATTGTGGCGGGCGCGGCCGAAACCCCGCCGATCCTTCCACCATGTTGCTGAATGGTGTCACGGTCGGGAACGACGCCTGATGATCGGCGTTTGAACGACGTCCTTCCCCTGATCCGACGATTGAGACCGACATGAAACTTTTCGACTGCCCGCATTGCGGCCACCGTCTCTACTTCGAGAACGCCCGGTGCCTAAATTGCGGGAGTCTCGTGCTCTATGATCCCGCCCATGCCCGATTTGCCTTGTCGGGCGCCGACGGCGCCTTCCAGTGCACCAACGCCGACGAGTGCGCCTGCAACTGGATGACCGAACCCGGACAGGCTTTTTGCCGTGCCTGCGTGCTGAACCAGCTGATCCCCGATCTCTCGGTCGACGGCAATCGCCGCCGCTGGATCCGGGTCGAGGCGGCCAAGAAGCGCGCCATCTATTCGCTGCTCGCCTTCGGCCTGCCGGTCGCGCCCAAGCAGGCCCCCACCGACGAGATAGGCCTCGCCTTCGACTTCCTCGCCGATCCGATCGGCGGCGGCCCCGGCGGCGAACGGATCCTTACCGGCCACGACAATGGCCTGATCACGCTCAATGTCGCGGAGGCCGATTCCGCCGAGCGCGAGAAGCGCCGCGTCGAGATGGGTGAGAATTATCGCACGCTGCTCGGCCATTTCCGCCATGAGCTCGGCCATTATTACTGGGACCGCCTGATCCGCGACGATCCGCAAAGGCTGGACGCCTTCCGCGCTTTGTTCGGCGATGAACGCGCCGATTACGAACAGGCGCTGAAGACCTACTATGCCAACGGCGCGCCTCCCGACTGGCAGCAGAACCACATCTCGGCCTATGCCACCTCGCATCCGTGGGAGGACTGGGCCGAAACCTGGGCCCACCATCTGCACATCACCGACACCCTGGAGATGGTCCATGCGCTGAACTTCCCGCTCGGCCGGCTCGAGACAGTGGAAGCCAACGATCTGCCGCGAGGCGACACCGGCGGCGAACTGCAGGCAGCACCTTCGGAACCCGCAAACACGCCCGAGCCCTTCGACAAGATCCTTGCCCGCTGGCTGGTGCTGTCGGAAGCCTCCAACTCGATCAACCGCTGCATGGGCCTGCCTGACCTCTACCCCTTCGTCATTTCGGACGTCACGGCGCGGAAACTCACCTTCGTTCACGACCTTCTGACCGGTTTGCCGAAAGAACCGGGAACAAATCGTGAGTTGATGCAGGCGTTTTAGCCGGAACGCATGCGCCGCTGCGCCGTTTTCACCGCCGAGGGACCATGAAAACGGAGAGAAATCATGAAATCCGTATTGTTTCCCGCGGTCGCCGGGATGTTGACCGTGATGTCGGGTTCAGCACTTGCCGATACCGCCGTCTCGGCGGTCACCGATCTCAACGTTCGCGCCGGCCCCGGGCCGCAATATCCGGTCATCGGCGTGCTCGCCGCCGGCCAGTCGGCAACGCTCAATGGCTGCATCGAAAACAGCAAATGGTGCACCATCGCCGAAGCCGGCGGCCAGGGCTGGGTCTATTCCGACTATGTCACGGCCGATTTCGGCGGCAGCCGGGTGGTGCTGACGCAGCGCCCGCACGGCTCCAGCGTCGCCGTCGTCTCGCCGCCGGAAGACATCGGCGACTACTCGACCGATTATACCGGAGCGATCGTCGCCGGCGAGCCGGTCGATGCCATCCCGCGGCCACCGGCCGAAGTCAGGACCTATGTCAGTACACACCGTCTCGACCCCGTCTATCTGGATGGCGAGGTAGTGACCGGGGCAACCTTGCCCGACACCGTCGAACTGCGCGAAATCCCGGACTATAACTACCGCTATGTCTATGTGAACGGCCAGCCGACGCTGGTCGATCCGCAGACGCGACGCATCATGTACGTGGTGCGCTGAGGCCAGCCGGCCGTCGCCGAAGCGGCTGGCAGTGATATCCGGATACTTACCCACCCAGGCACGCCCGCCTGGGTGCCACCGGTTTTGACTGTGAATTATTTTTTCACATACGGGTTGACGCATCAAAGATGTGAACTATAGTTCACGGGTGATCGAGGTCCGCCAAACCACCGACTTTCGTGATTGGCTCACCGGCATGAGGGACAAGCGGGCCGTCGAGAAGATCGCGATCCGCGTCGCCCGCATCCAGTCCGGCCTCATGGGAGACGTGAAGTACTTCGATGGCATCGGCGAACTTCGGCTGGATGTTGGGCCGGGATACCGGCTCTATTTCGTCAGACGGGGCAACGAAGTCATCATCCTGCTTTGCGGCGGCGACAAGTCCAGCCAAGGTCGCGACATAAAAATGGCCATCCAGATGGCCAAGGAGTTATGATCATGGCAATCGAAACCGTTCCCTTTGATCCCGCCGAGCATCTTGGCAGCGCCGAAGGTCAGGCCGAACTGCTGGCCGACGCCTTTGCGTCCGGCAACCCCAGCTATATAGCGAACGCGCTCGGCATCGTTGCCCGCGCGCGCGGCATGACTGCCGTTGCAAAGGAAGCAGGCGTCACTCGTGAAGCTCTCTACAAAGCACTGAGGCCCGACGGTGACCCGCGCCTTTCGACGCTGCTGGGGGTCACGAAGGCGCTCGGGGTGAAGATCACAGCCGAGCCGGCAAGCTGACCCACTTCGCAGGGCGGTCGTCCGGCAGATGGCTCGCGCACGCCTTGCCAACTCGCCCTTGTCTTGACTCTTCGGCCGATTTCCTGTCTACACCCCTCGAATTCCGCGACGAGTATCCCTCCGAGCAAGCCGACCAGGACGCCGAAGCCTCTTTAGGCCAAGTGCTGTAAACAGATCCTGGAGGCCAACATCCGGCAGCGCTGAGCGCCCCCGGGTGCTTTTTGGTTTTGGGCTTTGCTTTTGCTTGGACAGTTGGCGCGAACGCATTACCTCTCGGATCGAACTCGAACCGAGATTGAAGGACGATCGATGTTTGAATCGCTACAGGAGCGCACAAGAGGCGTGGAGGGCCATCGGCCCGACAGGGATTACTATGAATCCAAGGCGCTCTCGCGCGGCGAGTTGACCAATGTTTGAGTCCCTGCAGGAGCGTCTTGGCTCCATCCTGAACGGCCTGACCGGCCGCGGCGCGCTGTCGGAGGCTGATGTCTCGGCAGCACTTCGCGAGGTGCGCCGTGCGCTGCTCGAGGCCGACGTGGCGCTCGAAGTGGTGCGCACCTTCACCGACAAGGTGCGCGAGAAGGCCGTCGGCGCCGCCGTGCTGAAGTCGATCAAGCCCGGCCAGATGGTCGTCAAGATCGTCCATGACGAGCTGGTCGACATGCTGGGCGCCGAAGGCGTGGCCATCGACCTCAATGCGCCGGCGCCCGTCGTCGTCATGATGGTCGGCCTGCAGGGCTCCGGCAAGACGACCACTTCGGCCAAGATCGCCAAGCGGCTGACCGAGCGCCAGAACAAGAAAGTCCTGATGGCCTCGCTCGACACGCGGCGGCCCGCGGCGCAGGAGCAGTTGCGTCAGCTCGGCGAGCAGGTCAAGGTGGCGACGCTGCCGGTCATTGCCGGCCAGAACCCCGTCGACATCGCCAAGCGCGCCGTCCAGGCGGCCAAGCTCGGCGGCCATGACGTTGTCATCCTCGACACCGCCGGCCGCACCCATATAGACGAGCCGTTGATGGTCGAGATGGCCGACATCAAGAAGGTGTCGAGCCCGCACGAGATCCTGCTGGTCGCGGATTCGCTGACCGGCCAGGACGCCGTCAACCTGGCGAAAAGCTTCGACGAACGCGTCGGCATCACCGGCCTTGTGCTGACCCGCATGGACGGCGACGGCCGCGGCGGCGCCGCACTTTCGATGCGCGCCGTCACCGGCAAGCCGATCAAGCTGATCGGTACCGGCGAAAAGATGGACGGGCTGGAGGAATTCCACCCCAAGCGCATCGCCGACCGCATCCTCGGCATGGGCGACATCGTCAGCCTGGTCGAGAAGGCCGCCGAGAACATCGACGCCGAGCAGGCGGCGGCGATGGCCAAAAAGATGCAGTCGGGCAAGTTCGACCTGAACGATCTCGCCCAGCAGCTTCAGCAGATGTCGAAGATGGGTGGCATGGGCGGCATCATGGGCATGATGCCGGGCATGGGCAAGATGAAGGACCAGATGGCCGCCGCCGGCCTCGACGACAAGATGTTCGGCCGCCAGCTCGCCATCATCTCCTCGATGACCAAGGCCGAGCGCGCCAATCCCGATATGCTCAAGCACTCGCGCAAGAAGCGCATTGCCGCCGGCTCCGGCACCGATGCGGCCGAGATCAACAAGCTCCTCAAGATGCATCGCGGCATGGCCGACATGATGAAGGCGATGGGCGGCAAGGGCAAAGGCGGCGGCCTGATGCGCGGCATGATGGGTGGCCTTGCTTCCAAGATGGGCCTTGGCGGCATGATGCCCGGCGGCCCCGGGGGGATGATGGGCGGCATGCCCGACCTTTCCAAGATGGACCCCAAGCAGCTTGAAGCCTTGCAGAAGCAGGCGCAGGCCGCGGGCCTTGGCGGCATGAAGGGCCTTCCCGGCGGTCTTCCTGGCGGTAGTGGCCTGCCCGGCCTGCCCGGCGGCATGAAGCTTCCGGGGCTTCCGGGCCTCGGCGGCGGCGGGCTGCCCGGCCTCGGCAAGAAGAAGTGAGGGCGCTATGAACGAAGAAAAAGACATGGCCGACGCACGCACCATCCTGGCCGGCTACCGCGCCTCGATCGACAACATCGATGCCGCCCTGATCCACATGCTGGCCGAGCGCTTCCGCTGTACCAAGGCGGTCGGCGTGCTGAAGGCCGAGCATGGCTTGCCGCCGGCCGATCCGGCGCGCGAGCAGCAGCAGATCGCCCGTCTTCGCCAGCTGGCGCATGACGCACATCTCGACCCCGATTTCGCGGAGAAATTCCTCAACTTCGTCGTCCGCGAAGTGATCCGACACCACGAACAGATCGCCGCTTCGAGCAGCGGCGGGACAAAAAATCCGCTGCCAACGGCGTGACGAAAACCGGCTGAGAAATCTCAGTTGAAATCCAATCAAACGAAATCAGAGCTTTTAGGAGAAAAGAAATGGCACTGAAGATCAGACTGGCCCGTGCGGGCTCGAAGAAGCGTCCTTACTACCACGTCGTCGTCGCCGACGCCCGTTCGCCACGCGACGGCCGGTTCATCGAGTCGCTCGGCTCGTGGAACCCGCTGCTGCCCAAGGACGGCGAGCGCGTCAAGGTCGACGCCGACCGCGTCAAGCATTGGCTGTCGCATGGCGCCCAGCCGACCGACCGCGTGCTGCGCTTCCTCGACGAGGCCGGCCTCGCCAAGCGCGATGCCCGCTCCAACCCGAAGAAGGCCGAGCCGGGCAAGAAGGCGCAGGAGCGCGCCGCCCTGCTGAAGAAGGCGCAGGAAGACGCCGCTGCCGCCGTCGCGGCCGCTGCCGCCGCTCCGGCCGAAGCGGAAGCCGCCACCGCCGAGTAAAATATTGCTTCATCGCATCAACGAAACGGCGGGCCTGTGCCCGCCGTTTTGATCTCAGCCCGGAGGCGATCAATAGCCGCTCGGGCAGCGGTCGACATAGACCCGACCATAGCGGTCACGGTATCGGCACTGGCCGCTTTCGCTGGCATGGCCGATCAGCGCGCCGGCCACGGCACCGACCGCGCCGCCGACAACCGCGCCCTGCACCGGATCGCCCGCAACCGCGGCACCGACCGCGGCACCGCCAAGGCCACCCACGGCAGCGCCTTTTTCCGTCTGCGAACATGCGCCGAGCGCCGTCGCCAACACCAGAATGGTCAAGATTTTCGTCATCTTTTCGTTCCTCTCACACGCGGATCGCCGTCTCGCCGCCGTGTCCTTAACTCTCAGACGGCTAATTTGATCCCGAGGAGAACAAAGATCGCGACGCCGCCTGCTCGAACAAGCGGTAGGGTGCCGTGCCGGTCATGCCTCGGTTTTGTGCTCCAGATGGCGAGGCCGACCTCGAAATCCCTGCCGATCAGCGAAATTGGCTATTGGCGAAGGCAGAAGCGACATCCGGGATGCTGTCTCTCCAGCTTCACATCGCGACTATCGGCATTCACCGCTCGCGGCTATGGATGCATCCGGTGAGGAACAAATGACCGGCGAAACCGATCTGAGGACATTGCTGGCATCGATGACGCCGGAATTGCTGGATGGCATCTATGTCTTCGCCACGCTGGCGCCTGGAATTCCCCAGCCGGAAGGCCTCGAACCGCTCATGATATTCCGCGAGCGCGAGGGCACGACGCTGATCGTGACCGAGGCGGCGGCCCATGCCGCCGGGCTGGCCGCCTCGTTCCGCTGCCGGATGATCACGCTGAACATCCACTCATCGCTGGAAGCAGTCGGCTTCCTCGCCGCCATCACCACGCGACTGGCAACCGCCGGCATGGGCGTCAATCCGGTCTCGGCCTTCTACCACGATCACCTGTTCGTGCCGGCGGAGCGGGCCGAGGAGGCAATGGAGCTGCTGATGGAATTGGCAAAGGAGAACAGAGTTTAGCGCGGCGGCCAAAGCTGCCGATCTCCCCCCTCGTGGGGGAGATGCCCGGTAGGGCAG